>JBFFGP010000010.1:0-10962 GCA_041557435.1 Candidatus Deferrimicrobiaceae bacterium
AGAAGTACCGCAAGATCGACTTCCGCCGGGAAAAGACGGACATCCCGGCAAAGGTCGCGGCGATCGAATACGACCCCAACCGCTCCGCCCGGATCGCCCTGCTGCATTACGCGGACGGGGAGAAGCGGTACATTCTCTGTCCGGTCGGTCTGTCGGTGGGCGACACCGTGATCTCCGGCAACGATGCAGACATCAAGCCGGGCAACGCCCTGCCGATCCGCAACATCCCGGTGGGAACGATGGTCCACAATATCGAGTTGAAGGTGGGGAAGGGGGGACAGCTGGCCCGCTCGGCGGGGGCCGTCGTCCAGATCCTCGCCAAGGAAGGGAAATATTCCCAGGTCCGTCTCGGGTCGGGAGAGGTCCGTCTCGTGTTCCTCGAATGCATGGCGACGATCGGGCAGGTGGGGAACCTCGACCATGAGCAGGTGTCTCTGGGAAAGGCGGGCAGGAAGCGGTGGCTGGGCCGGCGCCCCACCGTGCGGGGGGTCGCCATGAACCCGGTGGACCATCCGCTCGGCGGCGGCGAAGGAAAGGCCTCCGGGGGACGACATCCCTGCACCCCGTGGGGGAAGCCGACGAAAGGCTACAAGACCCGGAAGAACAAGACCACCGACCGCTACATCCTGAAACGCCGGAAATAACGGAAAAGGGGCGCAACCCGTGGCACGATCCATCAAGAAGGGACCGTATGTAGAGGAAGGGCTGGAGCGGAAGCTCCGCAGGGCGATCGCGCAGAACGACCGCAAGATCATCAAGACCTGGTCCAGGCGGTCGACGATCACCCCGGAGATGGTCGGGTTCACCTTCGCCGTGCATAACGGCCGCAAGTTCATGCCCGTGTTCGTGACGGAGAACATGGTGGGCCACAAGCTCGGGGAGTTCTCGCCGACGCGCACCTTCCACGGCCATTCGGGAGACCGGAAGGCCAAGGTCAAGAAGTAGCCGCCGGGGCCAGGAGGACAGGGAACGATGGAAGCGAAAGCGACGCTGCGGTTCGTGCGGATTTCTCCGAGGAAGGCCCGCCTCGTGGTCGATCTGATCCGCGGCAGGAAGATCGAGGACGCCCAGACCGTTCTTCGGCTGGCGAACAAGGCCTCGGCCCGCACGGTGCGAAAGGTTCTCGATTCCGCCCTCGCCAACGCGGGACAGACCGGGGTCATCGATATGGACAACCTGTTCGTGAAAGGGGCATTCGTGAATCAGGGGACGTCGATGAAGCGGTTCCGCCCCGCGCCGATGGGGAGGGCGCACCGGTACCGCCGGCGGACGAGCCACATCACGATCGTGCTGGACGAACGATAAACGCGAAACGACCCGGGAAAGGGAGGGCCCTTTGGGACAGAAGGTACATCCGTACGGATTCCGGCTGGGAATCATCAAGGACTGGCGGTCCCGGTGGTATGCCGAGAAGGAATACGGCAAAAACCTGCAGGAGGATCTCCGCATCCGTTCCTTCGTGAAGGGGCGGTTGCTCCATGCCGGCGTGTCGGCGGTGGAGATCGAGCGCAAGTCCAACCGGGTGCATGTCATCGTGCACACCGCCAGGCCCGGAATCGTGATCGGAAAGAAGGGGGCCGAGATCGAGAACCTCAAGAAGGCTCTCCAGGCCTTTGCCAAGAAAGAGGTGTCCATCACGATCCAGGAGATCCGGAGGCCGGAAACGGACGCCCAGCTGACCGCGGAAAACGTCGCGATGCAGCTGGAGCGGCGCGTGGCCTTCCGCCGCGCCATGAAGAAGACCGTTCTCTCCTCGATGAAGCTGGGGGCGAAGGGGATCAAGATCAACGTGGCCGGGCGCCTGGGCGGCGCCGAGATGGCCCGGTCGGAGTGGTACCGCGAAGGGAGAGTGCCGCTGCACACCCTCCGCGCGGATATCGATTACGGATTCGCCGAAGCGAGGACCACCTACGGAAAGATCGGCGTGAAGGTCTGGATCTACAAGGGGGAGGTTCTGCCGTCCGATTCGGCGGGATCCTCCGTGGGATAGGAGACGACGGGAATGCTGGCGCCAAAGCGGGTGAAATTCCGGAAGGTGCAGAAAGGCCGCAGGCGGGGGAAAGCGCAGGCCGGGAACAGTCTGAACTTCGGGGACTACGGGGTCAAGGCGACCACCGCCGGCTGGGTCACCTCGCGGCAGATCGAGGCGGCCCGTGTGGCCATGACGCGGTTCGTGAAGCGGGGTGGCAAGATCTGGATCCGCATCTTCCCGGACAAGCCGGTCACCCGGAAACCGGCGGAGACGCGGATGGGGAAGGGGAAGGGAGCGCCGGAAGAATGGGTCTGCGTGGTGAAGCCCGGGCTCATCCTCTATGAGATCGAGGGGGTGGACGAGGCAACGGCGCGGGAGGCGTTCCGGCTCGCATCCCAGAAGCTTTCGGTCCAGACCCGGTTCCTGTCGAGAGTGGGGTTGTCGGGATGAAAAAAAAGGATCTGAGCGACCTCGTCGTGGAGGAGCTGCGGCACAAGGAGACGGAGCTTCGGGAGGAGATCTTCCGTTTGCGGATGAAGCGGTCGGCCAGCGCCCTGGACAACAAGATGCTGATCCGGAACCGCCGGAAGGACCTCGCCCGCGTGATCACCTACCTGCGCCAGAAGGCGGAAGGGGAGGCGGAATAAGATGGCAACGGAGAAGGACGTGGGGGTCCGGGGGAACCGGAAGAGCCGGGTCGGAACCGTCCTGAGCGACCGGATGGACAAGACCGTCGTCGTGCAGGTGGAACGGGTCGTCCTTCACCCCATTTACAAGAAATATACCCGCCGGCGGGCGACCTACAAGGCCCACGACGAGAACAACGAATACCGAATCGGCGACAGGGTCGAGATCGTCGAGACCCGCCCGTTGAGCAGGGAGAAACGCTGGAAGGTCTCCCGTCTGATCGAGCGGCCCGCGGTCCGGTAATCATCCGATCAGGGAGCGTACGCCATGATCCAAATGCAGACGATGCTGGATGCCGCCGACAACTCGGGTGCCAAGCGGCTCTGCTGCATCAAGGTGCTCGGGGGAAGCCGCAGACGCTACGCGAGCGTCGGCGACATCATCGTCGTCAGCGTCAAGGAGGCGATCCCCCGCGCGAAGGTGAAGAAGGGAGACGTCTACAAGGCGGTCGTGGTTCGGACGACCAAGGAGATCGGGCGTCCCGACGGCAGCTACCTGAAATTCGACCAGAATTCCGCCGTGCTGATCAATCCCCAGAACGAACCGGTGGGGACCCGGATCTTCGGTCCGGTGGCCCGGGAACTGCGGGCGAAGAAGTTCATGAAGATCATTTCCCTGGCGCCGGAAGTCCTGTAGCCCGGGGGAAAGAGGACGCAATGGCCGAAGCGACGCTCCATATCCGAAAAAACGACATCGTCAAGATCATCTCCGGGAAGGAGAAGGGGAAGATCGGACGGGTGCTCAAGGTCCATCGGGAAAAGGGACGGATCACCGTGGAAAAGGTCAACATGGTGAAGCGGCATGCGAAGGCCAGCGAGAAGAACCCGCACGGGGGAATCATCGAGAAGGAAGCCTCCCTGGCCTATTCGAACGTCCTGGTGATGTGCGACAAGTGCAACAAGGGGACCCGGATCGCGATGCACATCGACGGGGAGGGGAAACGGTTCCGTGCGTGCAAGCGCTGCGGGGAGATCATCGAGGCGAGGAAAAAATAGCGTTGCTCCCTCTCGGGGGCCGGGGTGACGGGATATGGCCAGACTGCAGGAGTTCTACAACACCGAAGTGGTTCCGAAGATGCGGGAGAAGTTCCATTACCGGAATCCGATGCAGGTTCCCCGCCTGTCGAAGGTGATCGTGAACATGGGACTGGGGGAAGCGATCGAAAACGTCAAGGTCCTCGAGTCCGCCTCCGAGGAGCTCGGATTGATCACGGGGCAGAGACCGGTCATCACGAAGGCGCGGAAGAGCATCTCGAACTTCAAGCTTCGTGCCGGGGTTCCGATCGGGGTCAAGGTGACCCTCCGGCGGGAAACGATGTGCAATTTCCTCGACAAGCTCATGGGCGTCGCCCTGCCGCGCGTCCGGGACTTCAAGGGGGTTTCTCCCAAGGGATTCGACGGGAGAGGAAACTATACGCTCGGCATCCGGGAGCAGATCATCTTTCCGGAAATCAACTACGACAAGATCGACAAAATCAAGGGAATGAACATCACCATCGTGACGACGGCGAAAACCGACGAAGAGGGTCTCGAACTGCTCCGTCTTCTGGGGATGCCGTTCCGGGCGTGAGCGACAGGGGAGGAAGGGAATTGGCCAAGAAATCGATCATCGCCAAATCGAAGCGGAAACCGAAATTCCGGGTCCGTCAGTACAACCGGTGCCCGCGATGCGGGAGGCCCCGTGCCTATTACCGGAAGTTCAACCTGTGCCGGATCTGCCTCCGGGAGCTGGCGCACCGCGGGGAGCTTCCCGGCGTGATCAAGGCAAGCTGGTAGGAGGGCGGGATGGCGATCAACGATCACGTTTCCAATATGCTGACGAGAATCCGGAACGCGCAGGTGGCCCGGTTCGAACAGGTGGAGCTCCCCTCGACGAAGGTACTGGAGCAGATCGCCAGGATCCTGAAAGAGGAGGGGTTCGTGAAGAACTTCCGGGTGGTTCCCGATCCGAAACAGGCCTCCCTGCGGATCTACCTGCGGAGCACCTCCGCCGACGGATATGCGATCAAGGGGTTGAAACGGGTCAGTCGTCCGGGGCGCCGGGTGTATGTGGGGAAGGACGATATTCCCCCGGTGAAGAGCGGGTTCGGAATTTCCATCCTGTCCACGTCCCGGGGGGTCATGACCGGGGAAAAGGCAAAACAGCTCTCGATCGGCGGAGAGATCCTCTGCCAGGTCTGGTAGGAAGTACCGAGGGATCAACCCGGAGGAAAGACGATGTCCAGGATCGGAAAAGTTCCCGTCATTCTCCCAGCCGGGGTGACGGTGGAAGTCTCGGGAGGGAAGCTTCACGTCTCGGGGAAAAAGGGAACGCTGGAGCGACCCGTACCCGCGGGGATCGTGGTCGAAGTGCAGGACGGAAAGGTCCATGTCGGCCTGTCCGCCGATTCGGCGAGAAGCCGCAGCCTGCACGGCCTCTACCGGACCCTGTTGGCGAACATGGTGAAGGGCGTGAGCGACGGTTTTACGAAAACCCTCGAAATCGTCGGTGTGGGGTACAAGGCGGAGGTCAAGACCGGGAAGCTTCAGCTGGCGCTCGGCTACTCCCACCCGGTGATTTTTCCTCTCCCGCAGGGGATCAGCGCGGAGGTGGAGGCCAACACGGTCATCAAGGTCAACGGCATCGACAAGGAACTCGTCGGCATGACCGCCGCCAAGATCCGGCAGCTCCGGAAACCGGACGTCTACAAGCAGAAGGGGATCCGGTACCGGGGCGAGCGACTGCTGAAAAAGGTCGGCAAGGCGGCCGGGAAATAGCGACCGAAAAACGGGGACGGAGTTTACACGAGCCATGAGCCGGATGAATACGAAAGAGAACGCACGCCAGAAGCGGAAGATCCGGATTCGGAAAAAGATCTTCGGAACCGAGGCCAGACCTCGCCTATCCGTGTTCCGTAGCGCGAAGCACATTTACGCGCAGCTGGTGGTGGATTCCAACGGCGCAACCATCCTTGCGGCGTCCACCGTGAGTCCGGAGATCCGAAACGAGATCGCGAACCTCAAGAAGAGCGAAGCCGCCCGGAAGGTCGGGGAGCTGATCGGCAGGAAAGCCGCGGAGAAGAACATCCGGAAGGTCGTGTTCGACCGCAACGGATTCCTCTACCACGGCAGGATCAAGGCACTCGCGGAAGGAGCCCGGGAAACCGGGCTGGAATTCTAGCGCTTTCATCTGGAGCGTACGGGGAGGAAGGGTTGAAGAAGATCAATCCGGAAGGTCTGGATCTCAAGGACCGGGTGGTTCACATCAGCAGGGTGGCCAAGGTCGTCAAGGGCGGGCGCCGCTTCTCCTTCAGCGCGGTGGTCGTCGTGGGAGACGGGAACGGCCATGTCGGCACGGGGCTCGGAAAGGCCAACGAGGTCCCGGAGGCGATCCGCAAGTCGGTGCAGAACGCCAAGAGGTCCCTGATCCGCGTCCCCCGGGTGCACGGTACGATCCCGTTCGAGGTGATCGGCACATTCGGCGCGAGCCGGGTCGTGATCCGTCCTGCGTCCCCGGGTACCGGGGTCATCGCGGGAAGCGGGGTACGGGCCGTCATCGAGTCCGCCGGGATTTCGGACATCCTGACCAAGTCGCTCGGCAGCAACAATCCCCACAATTTGGTGAAGGCGACGATCCAGGGACTTTCGCAGCTTCGGACGCCGGAACAGATCCTCGCCGTCCGCGGCCAGAAGGAAGAAGAGGTGACGGCATGAGCGGAATGCTGCGCATCACCCTGGTCCGAAGCCTCAGCGGCCGGAACGAACACAGCCGTCGAGTGGTCCAGGGGCTGGGGCTGACGCGGTTGCATCGTGCCGTCGTCCGGAAGGACACCCCCGAAATTCGCGGCATGGTGAAGAAGGTCGGGTTTCTCCTGCATGTGGAGGAAGTCGGGGAGAGGGGAGAGTCCCAATGAAGCTGAACGAGCTGCGGCCGGCTCCGGGTGCCAGGAGCAAAACCAAGCGGGTCGGTCGCGGGAAGGGGTCCGGTCTCGGAAAAACCAGCGGACGGGGTTCGAAAGGGCTGCGCGCCCGTAGCGGGGGGGGGACTCCTCCCGGGTACGAGGGAGGCCAGATGCCCTTGCAGCGGCGCCTGCCGAAACGTGGATTCCGGAATATCTTCCGGAAGGAATTCGCCATTGTGCAGGTGAGGGACCTGAACCGGTTCGAGGCGGGTACGGTCGTGGATATCCCTTCGCTCCGGAAAGCCGGCCTGGTGAACGACCTGAAGGATGGCGTCAAGCTCCTGGCCACCGGCGAGGTGAACCGTCCCCTGACCGTGAAAGTGAACCGGGCCAGCCAGGCTGCCGCCAGGAAAATCGAAGCGGCGGGAGGAACGCTGGAGGTTGCCCCGTCTTGCTGAGCGGCCTGCAGAATATCGCACGGGTCCCGGAGCTGAAAAAGCGGCTTCTCGTGACCGGATTGCTCCTGGCCGTCTATCGGGTCGGGGTCTACATTCCCACCCCCGGGATCGACACGCGGGCACTCTCCGAGCTCTTCGCCGCGCAGTCGGGAACCTTGTTCGGGCTGATCGACATGTTCTCTGGCGGCGCGGTGAGCCGATTCTCGATCTTCACGCTCGGGATCATGCCATACATCAGCGCATCCATCATCCTCCAGTTGCTGACGGTAGTAATTCCCCAACTGGAAAAACTTTCGAAAGAAGGGGAGCTTGGGCGAAGAAAGATAACCCAATACACGAGGTATGGAACGATCCTTCTCTCGGTCATCCAGGGACTGGGGATCGCAGTCGTGCTGGAGAGCGTTGCGGGCGGCGGAGGCGGCTCGGTGGTCTACCAGCCGGGGTGGAGCTTCCGTCTGATGACGGTCCTGACACTGACATCGGGGACCGCATTCCTCATGTGGCTCGGGGAGCAGATCACCGAACGCGGCATCGGGAACGGGATCTCCCTGATCATCTTCGCCGGGATCGTCGCCCGGTTTCCCAGCGGTCTCGTGCGCACCTTCACGCTGGTGCGGACCGGGGAGATGGGGCTGTTCACAGGGCTGCTCCTTCTGATCGTCATGGTCACGGTGGTCGCGGTCATCATCTACTTCGAGCGTGCGCACCGCAGGATTCCCGTCCAGTATGCCCGGAGAATCGTCGGACGGAGAGTGTACGGGGGGCAAAGCACCCACCTTCCGCTGAAGGTGAACACGGCCGGCGTCATCCCCCCGATCTTCGCCTCCTCCATCCTGCTGTTCCCTGCAACGCTGGCCAATTTCATCAAGCATCCGTACACCAAGATGATCTCGGACGCGCTGACGCCCGGAAGCGTCGCGTACGAGCTTCTCTACGTCGCCTTCATCATCTTCTTCTGCTATTTCTACACCGCCGTTACCTTCAATCCGGTCGACGTCGCGGACAACATGAAGAAGTACGGCGGTTTCGTCCCGGGGATCCGCCCCGGGAAGAAGACGGCCGAGTATATCGACCGGATCCTGACGAGAATCACCCTGGGGGGCGCCATCTACGTGGCGGCCATATGCGTTCTCCCCAGCATTCTCATCTCGCGGTTCAACGTCCCGTTCTACTTCGGGGGAACCGGCCTGCTGATCGTCGTCGGAGTCGCCATGGACACGATCCAGCAGATCGAATCGCACCTGATCACCCGGCACTACGAGGGATTCCTCAAAAAGGGACAAGTCAAGGGGAGGAGGTAGCGGCGGATGAAGGGTATCATCATGCTCGGCGCCCCCGGGTCGGGAAAGGGAACCCAGGCCAAACAGATGTCCGAACGGTTCGGGATTCCCCAGATATCGACAGGCGACATGCTTCGCGAGGCCGTGAAGCAGGGAACGGAGATGGGGCGCAAGGCGAAGTCCTTCATGGATCAGGGGGGACTGGTGCCCGACGAGGTCGTCATCGGAATCGTTCGGGACCGGCTGAACGCGGCCGACTGCAGGGAGGGATTCATCCTCGACGGGTTCCCCCGGACGATCCCCCAGGCCGAGGCGCTGGATGCGGTTCTCCGGGACCTGGGGAAGAAGATCACCACCGTGCTTTCGCTCGAAGTGGACGAGGCGGCCCTGATGGATCGCCTGTGCGGCAGGCGCACCTGCCCGGGGTGCGGCGCGATGTTCCATGTCCGCTTTCATCCTCCCGCGACGGAAGGAAAGTGCGATAAATGCGGTGGGGCTCTCATCCAGAGAGAGGACGACAAGGAAGAGACGATCCGGGCGCGGCTGGTCCACTACAAGAAATCCACCGAACCGCTGATCGCGCATTACCGCGGCACCGGAGCCGTTCGGTCGGTGCAGGCGACGGGTGAGATCGAAACGATCTTCCAGCAGATCGTGAAGATCCTGCAATAGCAGATGGTCCTGATCAAATCGCCCGAAGAAATCGGGGCGATGCGCCGCGCAGGCGCCATGGTTGGCCGGTTCTTTGAAGAGGTGAGGGAGATCGTCAGGCCGGGGATCACCACCTGGGATTTCGAGGAGTTCGCCGAGGAGTTCGTCGCGAGGCACGGGATCCGGGCGGCCTTCAAGGGGTACCTCGGGTATCCGGCGAGCCTGTGTGTCTCCGTGAACGAGGAAGTCGTGCACGGAATTCCCTCGCGGAGCCGGGAGATCCGGGAGGGAGATATCGTGAGTCTCGATTTCGGGGTGATCTGCGAGGGGTTCTACGGGGATGCGGCCCGGACGTTCGCCGTGGGAAAGATCCCGGACTCCTCTCGTCACCTGATCGAGACGACGGAACGGTCTCTCGACCAAGCGATCGCGGCGTCGGTTTCCGGAAACCGGCTGGGCGACATCTCGGCCTCGGACCAGGAGACGGTGGAAGCGGAAGGGTTTTCCGTGGTACGGGACTTCGTCGGGCACGGGATCGGGCGGACCCTTCACGAGGATCCGCAGGTCCCCAATTTCGGGCACCGCGGAAGCGGCCCGAAACTGGTGCCGGGAATGGTCCTGGCGATCGAACCGATGGTGAACGAGGGAGGGTACCCGGTCGAGGTGCTGCCGGACGGGTGGACGGTCGTGACGCGGGATCGAAAGCGGTCCGCGCACGCGGAACATATGGTGGCGATCATGGGGAACGGCAACCTCATCCTGAGTCTTCCCTGATTGCCGATCCGGAGACGGTGCGGGAAAAGGAATGGCGAAGGAAGAAGCGATCGAAATCGAGGGGACCGTGATCGAACCCTTGCCGAACGCGATGTTCCGGGTGGAGCTGGACAACAAGATGAAGGTTCTCGCCCACATCTCGGGGAAGATGCGGATGCATTTCATCAAGATCCTGCCGGGAGACCGGGTGACGGTGCAGCTGACGCCGTACGACCTGACCCGGGGCCGGATCGTGTACAGAACGAAGTAGAGGGGACGTGCAATGAAGGTCAGGCCGTCGGTCCGGAAGATCTGCGCGAAATGCAAGGTGATCCGCAGGAAGGGTGTCGTCCGGGTCATCTGCGACAACCCGAAACACAAACAGCGCCAGGGATAGCCGAAAGGCGAATCCCCGGAGGACGGGGGGAACACGCTTGGCACGCATAGCCGGAGTCGACATTCCGAAGATGAAGAAGATCGGGACGGCGCTCACCTACATTTACGGGATCGGCCCGAGCAGCGCACGGCAGATCCTGGAGGCGGCGGACGTCTCCCCGGAGATCAAGGCGAACGTCCTCACCGAGGACCAGATCGCCCGGATCCGCGACGCCATCGAGGCCAAGCATGTCGTGGAGGGAGATCTCCGCAAGGACGTCTCCATGAACATCAAGCGGCTGATGGACCTGGGGAGCTACCGCGGCCTCCGGCACCGCAAGGGGCTGCCTGCAAGAGGCCAGCGCACCCACACGAACGCGCGCACCCGGAAGGGGCCCCGCAAGGGGGCGGTCGCCAGGAAAAAGGAACCGAAGAAGAAGTAACGCAGGACAGGATATCCGCCGTTCCCGGCGGAAGATGGAGGCGTGATGGCTACACCGAGAAAGAAAGGCAAGAAAAAGGTCCGCAAGAACGTGCCGGTGGGGGTGGCCCACATCAAGGCCACGTTCAACAACACGATCATCACGATCACCGACTTGGACGGGAACGCCCTCGCGTGGTGCAGTTCCGGATCGAAGGGGTTCAAGGGGTCCCGGAAGAGCACCCCGTTCGCGGCCACGGTCGCTGCGGAAGAAGTGGCGAAAAAGGCGATGGAGTCCGGCGTGCAGTCGCTGACCGTCTACATCAAGGGCCCGGGGTCGGGCCGGGAAGCCGCGCTGCGCACCCTCCAGGCGGCGGGCCTCAAGATCAACTACATCCGGGACGTGACACCCATTCCCCACAACGGGTGCCGGCCGCCGAAGCGGCGCCGGGTGTGAACCGGGAAACCAGGAGGAGAATCCTTGG
>JBFFGP010000011.1:0-10893 GCA_041557435.1 Candidatus Deferrimicrobiaceae bacterium
GAGGTCGTCAAGGACTACATGGCCTACGAGCAGGAGACGCTCACCCGGGTCATCGAGGCTCGCGGCGCCGCCATTTCCGCCCGAGGGGCGAAGGAACAGGGGAAGGCGGAAAACATCCTGACGGAATCCCTCAAGAGCCTCTTCGCCGTCGTCGAAAAGTACCCCGAGCTCAAGGCGAACCAGAACGTGGCTTCGCTCCAGGAGGAGCTGACCGGGACGGAGAACAAGATCTCCTTCGCGCGCCAGTTCTACAACGACTCGGTGATGACCTACAACAACAAGATCCAGTCCATACCGTCCAACATCATCGCCTCGGTGTTCGACTTCTCCCAGACGGAGTATTTCGAAGCGGGAGAGGAAAGCCGGGCCGTGCCGACGGCGGACCTCCGGTAGAAACTTGGGGGGGGACACTCCTGGTTTTTTCGTCGAGTAAAACAGGAGTGTCCCCGCTTTCGCGTCGGGGGAAGACGTGCCCGGGATGCGGAACGGCCAACCATCCCGGCGCCATGTACTGCAACCTGTGCCAGGAGCCGTTCGCTTCCGCCGGCGCGTCCCGGTTCGCGGAAGATTCGACAGGCGGCTCGAAAGGCCCGGCCGCTCCTGCCCTGCGATCGACCCCCATGCTGTCCTTCTACGATGCAGCATCCCGGAACGTCCGCATGTCGTGGCTGCTCTTCCTCGCACTCCTCGCCTCCTTTCTCGCCGTCGGGGGAGGAATCGGCGCCGCCTACGGGAGCATCGGCTACGGCGTTTCCCTCGCGGTCATCCTCTACGCGATCCTGGCCTCCACCGCGTATTTCAACGGGTCATCCATCGTCCTTTCGGCTCACGGCGCACGGGAGGCCGACCCGTCCGGCCACCGGAAACTACTCAATGTCGTTGAGGAAATGAGTATCGCCTCGGGGCTGCCGATGCCCCGGGCATATGTCATGGAAAGCCAGGGGATGAACGCCTTCGCCGCGGGCAGAAGGCCACAGGAAGCCGTCGTTGCGGTGACGACCGGACTCCTCGATCGGCTGAACCGCGAAGAGCTGCAGGGGGTGATCGCCCATGAGTTGGCGCACATCAAGAGCCGGGACACACTATACAACATCTGCGCCGCGGTCCTTGTGGGGGCCATCGCCCTCCTGTCCGACATGTTCCTCCGGGGGGCGCCCTTCCGGGGACGGGGTCGGGCCGGAGGCTTCGGGAGAGGAAGGGGGAACATCGCTTTCTTCCTGCTCGGGATCCTCCTCGCGCTTCTTGCCCCCTTCGCCGCGAAGATCCTCCAGATGAGCATCTCCCGCCAGCGGGAGTACCACGCGGACGCCGTGGGTGCGCAGTTCACGCGAAACCCCCTCGGGCTGGCCAAAGCGCTCGAGAAGATCTCGCAGACAGGAGCCCAGGTCCCGGGGGAGAACCGGGGGACCCAGCACCTTTTCATCGTCAACCCCTTGCGCCATTTTGCCGATAACGCCTCCGCCCTCCTGTCCACGCATCCTTCGACCGCGTTGCGCATCCAACGGTTGCAGGCGATGGCAGGGATCGGAACAGCGGCCAGGCAATCCTAATCCCGACAAGGAGGTACCGATGCCACGGGTAGTGACGATTTTCGGAAAGGATACCTGACCGTACACAAACGACGCTCGTAAGGATTACGAGAAAAAAGGCGCCCAGGTGGTGTACAGGAACGTCCAGCAGGACAAGTCCGCGATGACCGAGATGTTGACCGTCTGCAAAGGGCGGCGCGACGTCCCCGTTATCGTCGAGGCCGACAAGGTGACGATCGGCTACGGGGGCACCTGAGCGGTGTGACAAACGCGGCCGTGGGCCGCGGAAAGCAAACCTGCATAGCATGGCCGGAAGAGAATAACCGCCCCAAAGCGGCAAGGCGCCTGCCGGCGCCAGCGGGTTTGTGGTATAGGTATACGGGTACCCCAAACACCATATTCAATCGGAGGAAGCATCCATGAAAGTTGCAGAAGAAGCGCTCAAGTTCCTGAACCTGGGGATCGAGTCCGAGCTCGCCGCGTATGTGTTCTACCGCCGGTCGTCGAAAATGATCGACGATGAGGGCGTACGCAAGGTGCTCGATGATCTCGCCACGGACGAAAAACAGCACTTCCTCCAGCTGGAAGAAGCCTACGACAGGAACGTCCGTTCCGAGATGTGGGCCCCCTACAAGGACATCATGTCCAGGGACGGCCTGCCCGATATCGACGAAATGATGCAGGAGACGCACAAGGAGCTGATCGGAAAGATTCCCAATCTGAAAAGCAGGAAGGACGTTCTCGAGATCGCGTTGATACTGGAAAAAGAGGCGGCCGACCTGTACCGGGACGCCTCGTCGAAGGCGAAAGACCCCGAGATCCGAAAGATCTTCGACCACCTCGTGGCATTCGAGAAGGTGCACGTGAAAAAGATCGAAAAGGCTCTCGCCGCCCTGTGACAGGGACCTACAGAGCCGTCTCGATCAGTTTCCGGTAGACCCGGGGGAACGCAAGTTCGAAAAGTCCCTTCGGCTGTACCCAACGCCATTCCCTGTACGCAGTCGGAAGTCCACCCAACCGCCGGCACCGGTAGGCGTGCAGCGTGATGCGGAAATGACTGAACCCGTGAGCGAGCTTCGCGAGCGGTTCCCCTACCTCGACATCCATTCCCCAACCCTCCCGAACCTCCCTCCGGAGGGCTGCCGCGAGGGTTTCCCGCGTTTTCCTGCGGCCGCCGGGGAGTTCAAAAAGCCCGCCCAGAAGCCCCCGGTCGGGCCGACGTCCGACGAGAACCCTCCCCTTCCCGTCGGCAATCCACGCGGCGACCACATCGTGATGGGGAATGGCTTTTTTCGGCCCCTTGGCGGGAATCGTTTCCTGGCGGCCCTCGCGTAATCCCTCGCACTGCGCGTGCAACGGACAGGCGGGGCAGGCCGGGCGGCGGGGTGTGCATACCGTTGCCCCGAGGTCCATCAGGGCCAGGGCGGTCTCTCTCCCCTTCCCCGGGAGGATCAGCCCGCGGGAGATCGCCCACAGGCGACGCTCCACAGGCGGCAGGGAAAGATATTCCCGGACGGCGAAGAGACGGGCGATGACACGTTTTGCATTCGCGTCGAGGATGGGGGCGTCCTTCCGAAAGGCGATCGCCGCGATGGCCCCCGCCGTGGATCGGCCGATGCCGGGGAGCATTGCCAACTCATCGGGATTCTGCGGCAGGCGGCATGCGTGCTCCCGGGAGAGAATCTTCGCGGCCCGATGGAGGTTCCGGGCCCGGGAATAGTAGCCAAGCCCCTCCCAGAGCTTCATCACCTGGTCCCGGGGCGCCATAGCCAACGCGCGCACCGTGGGAAGAGCCGAGACGAAGCGGCGGTAATACGGGGTTACCGCGCCGACACGGGTCTGCTGGAGCATGATCTCCGACACCCAGATGCGGTACGGGTCATCGGTCTCCCGCCAGTCCATCCTCCTCGCGGTCCGCTCGTGCCACGCAAGAAGCCGGCGGGAAACCGCGCGCAGACGCCTTCCGTCCGGGAGATTCCGGGGGGTCCCGGCCACGGATGCTACCTCTGATGTCACGAAACGTCCTCCGGGCAAGGAGTTGGTGTAACATTTCACGAATCGGATGGGGGTTCCGATCGTGGCTCGCCGTGCGATACACCCACATGGCTGCTGCACCCTGGCCCGGGGCCCCTGGCTCGCGGGGGATTCCACTCGGCTGCGCTCCGGGTCCCCGGTTGCCGGCGCAGCAGCCGCAGGAGGGGGTCGAAGCGGAAGTAAAGCCCAGCCTTGCGGGTGCATCGCAAGGCGAGCCATGAAGCGAAGGCCCCCTCCGAGGATGCGGAGCCGGTACCGGCAGTCGCAACCGCTAAGCCTACCCAGTCAGCGCTTCCCTGGGATCCTTGGGGAGGGAAAAAGGACCCTGGCTCGCGGGGGGAAAGTCCCCTCCTGTGGGCGCCGCCCGAGCGTTCTTTCGATACTGCGCCGTATTTATGAACCGGAGTACTTGGTTACAGGTCTTCCAGGAGCCCCGTGAAGGTGTCGTGGTGCTCCTCCTCGTCGGCCAGGATATCTCGGAACATCTTCTCCGTGACCTCGTCGCCTTCCTTCCTGGCCACCCCGATGATTTTCCGGTACAGCGCGATGGCGCCCTCTTCGTCCTTCTTGTTGATCTGGATCATCTCCTTGAGGGTGTTTCCGACGCGGATCGGCTCGGGTTTGGTGGTCGGGGTTCCCCCGAGGTACACGAGGCGTTCGGCGATCTCCTCCGCGTGCTTCATCTCCTGGATGCCGATCTTCTTGAACACGTCCCTCACGGCAAACCCCTTCACGCCGGTGCATTGCACGTGCTGCCAGAGGTACTGCACGGAGACCTGCATCTCGCGGGCTATCGCCTGGTTCAACAGATCCATCAACTGTTTCGACGCTTTCGGGCTCTTCATCGTACCTGCCTCCTCTCCGGGGTGTGTACGTCATTTTCCGGCATGCTTTCTGCGGTTCACGGCTTGCCGCTCAATGCCCCCCGGTTCCCCGAAGAGCACCGTTGGGGTACTTGGGGCACTTGCGTTCCGCTTTGTCATGAAGGGACTATCGTACCATAAAAAAAACGGGGCTATCTAAGTGGTCCATTCCGAAAATACGGTAACGCATCCGCATATGGCTCCCGGTGCCAGGTGCTCGCGGGGGGCTTCCTCTCGGCTACGCTCGCGACCTTCGCCCGCTCACTGCCGGTTCCGCTCGCCGGAATTGCACCACTTAGTGGGGACACTCCTCGCCCGCATCCCGGAGGTGAATCAGGAATGTCCCCGCCGCTTCGAGGAACCCCCCGCTGCGCTCCTTGCCCCCGGGGAAAACTTCGGGGCGGCGACTGCGACCGCCCCGGCAAAAGGTCCTGTTAGAACTTGTACCCGACGTCGAACGCCACGAGGTGAGCGTCGCCCTTCCACTCGCCGTTAAAGCCCGAACCTATGGACGGTGGCGCCACGTTGATCTGGTTATTCACCGACCGGTCATCCTTGTCCACGTACATGTAGGCGAGGTCGAATGTCCAGTTGCGAACCTTGTACCCGGCCCCGGCACAGTAGAAAAACCGGTCGGAGTCGGGAAGCAGGGGGGACATCGTCTCGTCCGGCACGGGCGACTCATCGAAGTAGATTCCCAGCCGTACGGCGAACTGATCGGTAACACGGTATTCGCCCCCCACGCGGATGGCAATCACGTCCTCCCAGTCCTCCGGTGTCACGGTATCCGGGAGGAGTCCGTTGTTGTCGCGGATATCGATGACCAGTTCCTGGAAGTTATGCCATAAGGTCCAGTCCAGGTCCACCTCTAGGGTCAGTCGGTCCCGGACATAGGCCAGCCCCAGCGCCAACGTCGCAGGCATGTTGATCGTCGTGGAAGCCTCCGTGTGGAACGATGTTCCGCCAAACACCTGGGCGGCGGTGAACGGACCTCCCGCCCCGGGGACGAAGGGGATCGTGCTGTCGATGTCCGAAAGATCCACGTCGGCATCGTCAATTTCGAGCTTGAACTGGCTCCGGTAGCTGGCCCCGAACTTCCAGTTTTCCGACGGCGTCAGAAGGAACCCGAAGTTGAACCCCCATGCCGTTCCGTCTCCTTCCAGTTCGGTCTGGAAGATGTTCACCTGGTCGAGTGGCGCCGCGCCAAGCCGCACAACCCCGGCCCGCTCCAGCGTCGCCTTCCCGTACATGAAGTCGATCCCGACGCCCATTGCAAAGGCATCGTTGAACCTCCAGGCAACCGTGGGATTTACTACGAACGTCATGATCTCGACGTTGGTGACCTGATTCCGGAAGATGCTGGTTTGCCGGTTCTCGTATTCCTGCCCCAGGCCGAAGGGAACGAAGATCCCCACCCCGTAGGCAAGATTTTTCGAGTGCTTCCTCGTCCAGTAGGCATTCGGCACGAAGAAGTTCAGGTCCTTCTGCGTTTCCGACCGGATATCGAACAATCCCGTACCCGTGTTGAAGGTAAGCGGCGTCGTTCCGGTGAATTTTGCCCCGTTTTCCCGGATGTACGTCCCGCCGATCATCACGTTTTGCCCCTCGAGCTGAACGATCCCCGCCGGGTTGAAATAGATCGCCGACGGGTCATCCGCCTGGGCGACGAACGAGAACCCCATACCCATCGCCTTGGCTCCCGCCTCTGGCAGGCGGAAACCCGCCGCCATCGCCGACGTCGCAGCGAACAACAGTACGACAAGAAATGCCAGCACTCTCCCGATTCTCATCGCTTCCCCTCCTTGTGGGCTGCCCGTCCGAAACCGGCAAATTGGATTCAACATACCGTTTTGCGTATCAGGAGGCAACGGGAAATACTGACAAAAACAGAGAATATTCCTCGGATTCTCCCGGCCCGAGGCGCACCGGGAAGAGGAGGCGGAGGCAGATCCCCTGGTGGATCTTCTCCACTCCGGTCTCGGATAGAGACGCCGTTTCGACCGGGTACCGCAACAGGGTGAACTCCCTGTCCGTTTTCACCTCGACGGCGATCCTCCGAAAACGGTCCACGATGCGGAACTCCCGCAGGCCGTGGGTTGCTCCGCGGGAGGACAACTCCCCGTTCCCCTGCCCGATCCCCTCGTACTGCCGGTCCGGGCCTTCTCCCGATAGGAAGTTGAGGTTCCACTCCGTGGCGAACTTCCCCCACGCCGGCGCCTCCCCCTCGTTCCGGAGGCTGTACCGTACCTTGAAACGTTCCCCGGGCATCTCCAGGGCAAGGACCTTCCCGAGAGCCAGGGCGGCGCCTTCTCCCCGAAGCGGGACCTCCATGTCGAGGCGGATCCGCTCGCTGCTCCGGGTGATCTTCCCCTTTGCATTCACCCCGGCAGTGGCGCACAAAGGCGCGATCCTTTCGTTCAGGATATCGTCGATTGCGTCCTCCTCCCGGTAGAAGTACTCCCTGAGCGACGCCCGCTGCCACGCGTCCACGGCCAGCGCGTCGACCACGGAAGGATCCTTGAGGACCAGCAGGTCGTGGATACTCGTCCGCCCGTCGAAGCCTCCTCCCGCCTCCTTGAACTTCCGGTGGTACGCCTCCTCCCTCTTCGTCATGACGTGCCCGAGGGCGATGCCGCGCCTGGGGAGGGAAATCTCCGTCAACGACCTCCCGTCGTGACCATGGACGAGAAGAGTGAGATTCGGCGTCTTGAGAAGCGCCTCCTCCCCGCCGTCGGCGTCGAGGTCGCCGCTTACCACTTCGGTCCAATCGTCCTTTCCTTCGTGCAGGATCCGGTCGGAGGCCGCCTCGGCGCGGAGCAGGTTGGCGTGCGCCGCCTCCCGGAGATGATTGAGGTAGAGCCCGCCGAAGATCCCGTGCCAGTAAACGTCGTTGCACTGCGCGCGATACAGGAAATCGCGCGCGCCCGCTCCGTCTCCTTGCTCCGACGCCTTCTGGACGCGGCGGCTCACCCAAAGCATCCTCTTGTGCAGCTGGTTCGCTTCCTCGTACTTTCGCAGGAACCCCCGGAAATGTCCGCCCTGTGTGAAGGGCTTCGCCTCCGCGAATTTGCCGGAGCGGAAGTCGTGGAGCAGCCCCCCGAACCGGGCTGCCTGCGCAGGAGGCAGAGCCCACTCCCCCATCTCGATGTAGGAGCAGGATGGCAGGTAGACCTTCCCCCGGAGCGGGGCTTGGGCCACGTACTCGCCGAAGGTCATCGTCTTGAGCCACTCCCCGCGGGCCACGACCCCCTCGAAAAACCTCCGCAGCCACCCTTCCGTGAATACGGTGTTGTAGGTCCCGGGCCAGACGCCGAATTTTTCCCCGTCGTCGGCCAGAATGGCCGCCGGATACGGTACGTCCCGGGAGGTCATCTGCTCCACCGTCCGCAGCGTCTCTTCCACGTCCCCGAAGGGGATCAGGTACCGCAGCCGCTCGCTTCCCGGAAACAGTCGGACCGTCGCTCCGTTCGCCTCCGTCAGGTAGATCCCGTCGAGTTCCTCCCCGGAAATCCCCGCCCGGAGGAAGTGAAAGTCGTCCAGCGGGAGATACTGAACGCCGGACGCGGAAAGGGACATGGGCAGTTCCGGCTCCCAGACCCGCTCCGCGAGCCATATCCCTTTCGGAATCTTTCCGAAATACCTCCCGACGGCATCGGCCAGCTCCTTGATCTGCCCCCTCCGATCCCGCTCCGGGAGGAGGGACATCACCGGCTCGTACATCCCGCCGCCCAGGATCTCGACCTGCCCGCGGGAGACGAGTTCCCCGAGAAGGTCGAAAACGTCCGGGCGGTTTTCCGCGATCCATAGGAGGAGAAAACCCGAATAATGGAGCGTCACCTTGATCGCCGGGAAGTCGGCCAGGGTTTCGAGGAACGGAAGGTACGACTTGTCGCTCGCGTCCCCGAGAACCGAATCGAAGTTCCCCACCGGCTGATGGTTGTGCAGGCACAAAAGGAGGACACGCGCTCCCCGAAGGGGTGGAATAGTTCCCATCAGTGGCTATCCTTTCCTTCCGCAAACTCGGTGAGAACGCCGAAGGTCGACTTGGGATGGAGGAACCCGATCTTCATCCCATAGACCCCCTCGCGCGGCGTCTCGTCGATCAGGCGGACCCCTTTTTCCTTCGCGTGCGCAAGCGCGGCCTCCGCGTCGTCCACCCGGAGGCAGAGGTGGTGGATCCCCTCCCCGTTCTTCTCCAGGAACTTTCCCACCGGTCCGTCGGGCGACGTCGTTTCGAGCACCTCGATCGTGCTCTCCCCCACGCGGAAGATCGCCGTGCGGACCTTCTGTTCGGCCACTTCCTCGATCCCGAGAAACTCGAGCCCCAGGACATCCCGGTAGAAGGGGATGGCTGCGGAAAGGCTTTTGACCGCTACCCCGATATGCTGGATCTTCCGGATCATCGCTCTCCTCCTTACGCAAATAGGGGGACACTCCTTGTATTATCGCCGCGAAACCCAGGAATGTCCCCCCTTAGAAATGAAGGGGCGGCGCCAGTGCAACGGGCTGCTTTGCAGATGAATCAGCGGGGACACTCCTTTTTCACTCGACGAATAAACCAGGAGTGTCCCCGATTGGACGTAACGGAGTTCCCGAACAGAAGAGCAACGCAGGGAAATTTCGCGGGACGCAGGGTGCGGTGAATGATCTAGTTTAACGGCAACCGGGGGCGGAACGATGGGGGAAGGCCGTTTTCGACCTCCTCTCCGCTCCAAGACATCATCTCCTCGAGCTTTCGCTCCGCGCCGGTCACCAGCTCCTCGATGATCTCGGCCACCGGCTGGATCTTCTTCGTGAAGGCGACGCTTTGCCCCGCCATGAGCGATCCGTGTTCGACGTCGCCGTCGATCACGGCCCTGCGCAGGGCACCCACCCAGAACTCCTCGAGCTTTACCTGCCCCTCCTCCCTCGACAACTCGCCGGACTTCACCTTGTTCAGGAGTTCGAGCTGGAGCCGGTTGAAATCCTGCGTCCCCTCGTTCGTGATGGCGCGCACCGGGATGGTGGGAAGGGACGGGTCGAATTGCGTCGTGGGCATGGCGTCCCGTGCATGCGCCCGGATGAACGCCTCCTTGAACCGGGGATGTGCGATGCACTCCTCGGCGACCACAAAACGCGTCCCGAGCTGGGCACCCGACGCACCGAGAGACAGGTACTGGGCGATCATCTCCCCCGTGCCGATCCCGCCTGCCACGAAGACGGGGACCTCCGTGACACTCAGAAGAAACTCCTGCGCGAGGACGGATGTCGCAACGGGCCCGATGTGGCCTCCCGCCTCGTTACCCTCGATGATGAGCGCGTCCACCCCCTGCTTGATCAGCCGTTTCGCCAGGGAGAGGACCGGCGCGAAGCACAGGACCTTCGCCCCCGAGGCCTTGACCTGCTCGATGTCCTTCCCGGAGGGGATGCTGCCGGCGAAGATGGCAAAGGGCACCTTCTCCCGGACCACGATCCCGATGTGGGACCGGAAGTTGGGCGCCACTGTAATCATGTTGACCCCGAAGGGGAACTCCGTCTTCTCGCGGGTTTTCCGGATTTCCTCCGCCAGCATGTCCGGAGGCATGTTTCCCCCGGCGATGACGCCGAACCCCCCGGCGTTCGAGATCGCGGAGACGAGATTCGACTCGGACACCCAGGTCATCGCTCCGCACAGGATCGCGTAGCGGGTGCCGAGGAAATCCGTCCCCTTTTTCCACGTTTTCGGCAGGTACGTCAATGCCATCTGGTCGCTCCCGCGGAATATACCGCTTGGTCAAATGGACTATACCACGGGGGGTCGATAACGGGCCAAGAAAAGGATTGCCCGGTTCGCTCCGGCTACTCTGCTATAGTATCCCACGATGGTCCTCCAGTCCGAAATGTACGACGTCACGATCGTCGGCGCCGGTCCGGTCGGCCTGTACGCCACCTACTACGCGGGCCTTAGGGATTGCCGGACGAAACTCCTGGAGACATACCCGCAGGTGGGCGGCCGCCTGATCTCCATGTACCCGGAGAAGGAGATCTTCGACGTAGCCGGCCACAAGAACATTCTCGCCCGCGACCTCATCACCGAGCTTACCAGGCAGGCGATGCAGTACCACCCGACGGTCGTCCTGAACGAGAGGGTGACGGGCTTGCGTGTTCGCGGCGAGCGGGTGATCGAGCTTTCGACCCCGGGAGGGAGCCACTATACCCAGACCGCGGTGATCGCCGTGGGATGCGGGGCGTTCGTTCCGCGGAAACTGGACATCCCGCACCTCACCGACCTGGAGGGGCACGGGATCTACTACTACCTGCCCTCCTTCGAACCACTCCGGGGAAAAAAGGTCCTCATCGTGGGCGGAGGAAACAGCGCGGTCGACTGGGCGCTCTCCCTTACGGGAATCGCCTCGAAAGTCATCCTCGTCCACAGGATGTACAAGTTCCATGCACACGAGGCGATGGTAGACACCCTCCTCTCCTCGGAGGTCAAGGTGAAGTTTCCC
>JBFFGP010000012.1:0-10439 GCA_041557435.1 Candidatus Deferrimicrobiaceae bacterium
GTCGAAGGCGAACTCCCCGAGGCGCAGGGAAACCTCGTCCGAAAACCGGGAGCCGGGACACCGGGCGAGCAGAGTTTCCATCGTCCCGATGGAATTATCCGTGTCGCCCACCTCCTGGTAGGCGACCGCGAGTCCGTATAGGGCGTGCTCCTCGTACGGGCTGCCGGGAACCTCCTCGAGCACCCGGCGGAACAGGGAAATGGGAACCGCGTAATCCTTCCTGCGGCCGGGATCTTCCTCCTGCTCGAAAAATCGGGCTTCGGCTTCCTCGAGCCTGAGTTCCGCGAGTGCGTACAGGGCTTCTCCGGCGATGTCGCTCCCCTCGCCTCCGGCAGGCAGCGCCGCTTCCCAGTGGGACACGGCTTCGTCAAGCAACGTCTTGCGCTCCTCCCCCGACAGGACGGCGTTGTCTGAAGGAGACCCCTTCCCCTCGATCAGCCACTCCGTCGCCGCCCGGGCCGCGAGGTACTGCATGGCGCGCTCTTCCCGTTCCACTGCCAAAAGAAGGGTCTTTCGGGCGTTGCGATACACCCCGAGAGCCGACTTCCGCGCACCCTCTCGCCGCTTCGACAGGACAACCAGGTCTTGCGCCAGGCGGGCGTTCATCTTCCGGAAATAGGAGGGCCACAGTTCCTGCCGCTCGTAGGCAGCGAGCAGCTTGGGCAGCATGTTTTTCGCCCGAGCGGCCCCTTTCGGGGCGGCCGCCATCGCCTTCTCCGATTCGGCGAGCAGGCGGGAGAGGTGCATGACGTACCTCGTCTTCCACCGGTTCCATACCTTCCCGCGAATCAGCGCCGCTTTTCCTTCCAGCAGCCGGAGACTATCCTCGATCCGGGAGAGACGAATCTGGGCGTACAGGACCATGATGCGGTCCTCCGGGGCAAGCGGCGGGGACCATTCGTTGACGGATTTCGCCTTGAACGCCGTGCCAAGCCGGGCGAGCCTTTCCCGCAGGTCTCCCTGCCGTTTCTCGATCGCATCGAGAAGAGCGCTTTCCTTCGGTTCCACGGCTTTGCCACGCTTCGCAAGCACGAGGGAATCGGCAGCGGTTTTCAGTCGTCCCCGCATTGCGCCGGTTTGCCGCTGGTAGTGGAGGAAGAGGCGTTGAATCTCTTCCGCCCTTCGTATCCTGGCGGCGACGTTGTCGTGCAGGATGGCGAGCGCCTGGTCTGCGCCCCGGATCCGGAGCGAGATCCTGCGGATCCCGTTTTCCACCGAGCCCAGGGTGTCCTCGATCTCCGCAAGAGCAAGGAACCTTCCTCCCGCGGCAAAGAAACCCGATGCGTCTACCCCGTAAGGGAACTGATCGGCCATGAAGTCCCACGAATCTCTTGCTCCCGCCTCCGTTCCGTCCCACTCCGGAAGGTTGAGGATGGTGTTCCTCCATCTGGTGGCCCCGGAGATCCCCTCCCGCATCCACTCGAGGGCTGCTTTCCCGTTTCCACTTCGCAGGAGCGTCCGTGTCAGCACCTTCAGGGACAGGGATTGCTCGGGCGTCCCCGCGGAGACGGAGCGGGAAACCTTTTGCAATTCCCAGGTTGCCGCGTTCCGGTCCGGGTCGTGGGCGAGCGACCGGATTTTCGCCGCGAACCCCGCGGGTGTCCCATCCGCCGCGCCCCTCCAGGTGGCGATGGCTTTCGCAAGATTTCCCCGGCCCCTCTCGATTTCCCCTGCCGACAGGGCCGTTTTCGCCCCGGGAGGTGCGGAAGCCAGGGTGACAAGCGCCTCCTTGGTGTTCCCGCCAGAAGCGAGGATCCTCCCCAGATAATAGGCCGCTTCAGGGCGTGCGGCCGATTTCCCGGACACTTCCCGGAACGCCGACTCTGCCGACCGGTAGTCCTTCCGTCTCCAATGAATCTTTCCCACCGCGAGAAACGCCTCTGACCGAACCGGTTCCGCGAGGACCGGCGCGATCTCCGCGAACAGCGAAAGCGCCTCCCCGTCGTATCCGGCTGCGGCGAGTTGCCGCAACAGGCGGGGGAGTAGGGGAAATTTCCCGCGATCGCCGGGAGGCAGGGAAAGGAGTTCCCGCCTGGCCGACAGGGGCATCCCGAGCGTCACGAATTCTCCGGCGGAAGCAGCCTTGAGAAGGACGGGGGGGGCGCCCTCCGCCGGGGAAGCCGACGGGAGCAGGAGCGCGGCAAGAAGCGCGCAGAGAACCGATCTCCATTCCATCGTTTGCAACGTCTACTTGTCCTTGATCAGCGAGAGCACCGGGTTTCCCTTTCCTTTGGGGGAGGAAAGCCGGAACCGAACGAGGGAGGTTTCCCCTTTCCGGATGGTTGCCTGGAATTCGGCAAACGGAGCCACGGTCCAGGAAGGATGGAGGACCTCGAAACGGCATTGGTGACTCCCCGGGAGGTACGGCATCTGGAAAACGAGGGGGAGGGGGATGTTGCCGGAGAAGGCGTCTCGTTCGGCTTTCGTAAAGTCCCTCTCATCCTCAACCTTCCCCTGCACCAGGATGCGCATTCGTACCGGAGCGGGGTCCAATCCCCCCCGGTGGATCTCGATGCGAATTCCCGTGGCCTTCGGGAACGCTGCGATTTCCTCGAGGCGGTCCAGTTCCGATTGGATGCTCTCCATCTCCTTGAGGATGTTGACGAGGTCCTTCTCTACTGCCTCCATCGATTCCCCTGTGGCTCCTTTTGAGTCCGCCGCCGCCGGTGAGGCGGGGAAGAGGAAAAGGAGGCAAAGGGACAGGCAGGCGGCTGCAGCGGCTCTTTTCATCGGTTTCCCTTATCCGTCGTTATTTTGTCAGTTCCAGGATCGTCCCCTCCGGGAGCGACACCTGCACCAGGAGAGCATTACGATGTTCCGGAGACATCTCGATCGGACCGAAGCGGTGCACCGTCTTGCGTGAGGGGGATCCGGCGAACAGGACGATTGTCAGGTACGCTCGGCACGGCTTCCTCCCCCGGTAATATTCCGCGGAGAAGGTGAAGATGCCGGACGTGCTCCTCTCGATCGTGAACGCCTCCGGGCCGAAACCGTTCCGGTCATCCAGCCAGAGCCTGCCGTCCGGAATGGCGGTCGCGCTCTGAAGGATGTCCGGCCCGTCGAAATAGGTGTGGCGTCCGCTCGCGTCGGATACGTGGAGGTCGATGTCCACGTTGTCCTCGTCCCAGTGAAGGATGGCAAGGAGCGGGCGTTCCGCGATTCCGCGGGCCTTAACCTTGCGGGGTTCGCTCACTCCCGTTGTTCCCTCCCGGTTCATGGCTTCCACGGAGAACACGTCCTCCTCCGTGACGAGGATCGCCCGCTTCTCGAACGATCCGTCCGACCGGAAACGGATATTGCGCGGTGTGTTGTTCTGGATCAGGTAGGCGTCGCGCAGCGGGATCTTGCTCCGCACCCTTCCCTTGATTTCGATGACGGGACTCCGGGAGATGTCGACGATCGTCTCCGCGGCCGGAGCGGTAATCTCGATGGTCGGTCTCGGGGGTTCATACCTCACGACGCGGGACGCACGGAGCGCCCGCCCGAACTTGTCCAGTCCGGTGACCAGGATTCGATTCTCCCCTGGGCGGAGCGAGATGGGCACCTCGAACCTCCCGCTGTAGACCGCCGCGGTCTGCGTTTCCCCTCTCAGAACGATGGCTACCGACGGGACGGATGGGTCGGTGACCCCGCGAAGGAGTTGGTTGGCCCGGTCGGTTTTTCCCTTCGCAGGCTCCAGGATCTCCGTCCGGCCCTCCGGGGGGAGTTCTTCCCGCACGGCGGCACGGACCTCCCGCCGCCTCAGCCAATCTCCTCCCTGGTAGGCACGGATGTATACCCTCTGCAGCGGGACAAACCCCTCCCACCGGTGGGTGTCGAAGAGGCGCGGGTCTTCCTCCCCCGGGACGATCAGGATCCGGTCCGGACGGATTCCCGACTCCAGGAGGCGTTCCCCCACTTCCCGGGAGATCCCGAGGGCCCATTTCTCGTTCTCCCCGCGGGAGCCGATCGGGTCCACCACCGTCTTGACGATGAGAAAGATACGGTCATCCCGTTTCATCCGCTCGAGGAAATAGTAGATTTCCTTCTGCTGGGCGGGAGTCCATTTTTTCGCCGGCAGTTCGTTGATGGGAAAAAAGGTCTCGAATACAATGTTGGAGCTAAGCTCCGCCCCTGCATGTCCGGGATAGATGGGTATTCGTCCACCCAGCGTCACGGACGGCAATGAGGGACCGAGAGCTGTGCATACCAGGATGATGAGGAAAAAGCGAAAGGACATTCTCCCTCTGTCAGCGAGGTCTCGAAAAAAAACGGCTATAGAATACCACGTCCGGATCGTTGCGGAATAAGGCGGACTGCACGGATGAAAACTCGCGGAAATGCTGCAATGGCCGATGTCTCGGGAAAGCCCGAGACGGCACGGGAGGTCTTGGCGGAAAGGTTCGTGCACCTTTCTGCCGCTGCATGGACCCGGGTGAGGTAGGGGAGGATTCCCAAAGGAGATGTGAAATCCGTTTCCCGCGTTGCCGGGATCATGCAGGTGCGAAGGGGCGCAGCGGGGGGTTCCTCGAAGCGGGGGGACACTCCTGGTTTTATCGTCGAGAGAAAAAGGAGTGTCCCGCCAAAAGGCGCAACTCCCGCGAGCACCCGGCACCGGGAGAGTAAACGCCTCAGGCCATCGGCCCGATACGAGACCGTAATTGCGTGGCGCAGCACTATGCGGGGCGGGGCCGGGAGAGGCTTCGCCGGAGGGCGTCCGCGAGTCTGCCCGCCTCGGACGACTCCTCGACAGAGAGGGGACGCGGTCCGAAGCGGTCCCGGTGATACAGGGAGAGGAAACGGAAGGCATCGGGGAGAAGACCGGGGGTCTTGCCGGCTGCCGCCAGGAGCATATCCTCCAGGGGAGTTCCGGGCGATCTCCGGTGGCCGGATGCCGACAAGTGCCGCAGCAGGCGGGCATAAGGCCGGGGAAGTCGGATATTCCTCTCTCTCGTTCCCCGGGAACGCAGGGATGAGCCTCCTCCGCGCATGCGCCAGGCGATCAGAAACACAACCGCCGCCAGCACGAACGCCCCGGCCCCCCGAATGACTTGGCTGCTTGGCCCCCGAATCGCTCCCCGGATCCGAATGCCCGCCCGACGGAGGGCGAACCACCCCCCGGATACGGCCTGCGCCTGCATCTGCAGCGAGTAGTTCACGACGTACTTGTTCCACTGTTGCCGGGCCCAATCGAAGTACAACCCGAACATTCCCGTCCGGGCGAAGAATGGCGAGTTCTCCCCCTGCGGCGGCGTCGCGTCCAGTGTGACCCATCTGCCGTCGATCCACGCCTCCGTCCATGCGTGTGCATCGGATTGCCTGACGATGAGATATTTCCCGATATCGCTCCACTCGCCGCCCAAATAGCCGGCAGCGACGCGCGCAGGAATTTCCGCCCCTCGCAGGAGGAGGGTCAGGCCGGCGGCATAATGTTCGCAGAACCCGGCCTTCTTCCGGAACAGGAATTCCTCGACCGAGGAGGCAACATCGGTCAGGGTATACCGGAACCCCGACAGGAAAAACCGCCTCACAAGCTCGGCCCTTTCCGAGTCCGAGGCCGCCAGGGAAGTCACCTGTCTCGCCAGTTCCCGGATTCCCTCCGAACCGGGCGGCAGAGCGAGGTAGGAATCGTCGGGGGCTTTGGTGCGGTCTCTCCGGGGAGACCGCGAAGGAGGGAAGTCGATACTGTAACGGATCGCCGAATGCCCTCCCGGAAGCCGATAGTTCCCCCTTCCATCGGTTCGGATATTTCCCAGGGCTCCCTCGACCAAGATGGTCCCCGCGTACACGAAAAGTGCGTTGCCGCCCATCGGCTCCAGAAAAATTTCCGCGGTGGAAAGAGGAACCGCCGTTTGCGGGGATAGGAAATAGTGGATCCCGGCTTTCTGGACCTTGCGATGCGACGATTCTGCCCGGCTCCACTTCGTTCCGTCGAAACGAGCGTATGTTGCTCCCCGCAGGTAGAGTTCCAGGGGGGATACTCCAGCTGCGAGTTCGGGGTATTCGATCCGGGCGACGACCCGGCGGTCGACCTTGACGGAGGTGACGTCCCGCAACGAGATCGCGTCGGAGAAACCGGTAATCCCACCCCGGCTCCCCGGGAGACGCAGGAACTGCCCGATCCCGATCCGGGGAGTGACGGCGAAGAGCACCGCCGTCAGGAGGAAACCCGCCATCGAGGACAACAGGAGCAGCAGGACGGCGAATCCCGGGCTCACTTGGGGAACGGGGGTTCCCCCCGCTTCCGCCGACTCCTCTGCCTGCAAAGCCCACATGGCCCCGGCGGACATTCCCAGGAAAAGGAAAAGGAACGCCGCGAACTGGATTTCCGTGGTGGTCGCCGCGGCAGCGAGAAACTCGAGGAACGAGATTGCGCACAGCTGCCACCCGTCCCGGTGGTTCTTGGGAAGGAGGAACTTGACCGACTGGACAGCGAGGATAAGAAGGGCCATGGAAGTGAGCAGGTCCCCGCTTCCCAGGACGAGATCGGCTGCTGCTGCCGCGGCCCCGATTACCAGGAGGGGGGAGGCGAACCGGTGCCACCCCCGCCGGGGGGAATCCTTCCAGTCCAGGGCAATGCCGGCGACAAACGTCGTCGCGGCAAAGGCCAGCGCAGGGCGGGAGACCTCCGTAAGGAAGGCCAGGGGAAGCAATCCCGAGACCCAGTGGGCGCGGAGGAAAAACCAGAGAGCGCCCG
Organism: Candidatus Deferrimicrobiaceae bacterium; assembly: GCA_041557435.1. Lineage (GTDB taxonomy): Bacteria > Desulfobacterota > Deferrimicrobia > Deferrimicrobiales > Deferrimicrobiaceae > JBFFGP01. Next base: position 6,677 of record JBFFGP010000012.1, read on the forward strand.
GAATCCGGGTTCGCCCCTCCGCTCGCATCACGCTCCCTCCCTCTTTTTCGTCGGAAGGAGCGTGCCATCCGCTTGCACCCTCGCGAGGATCGAGAGCGCTCTCCTTCGCCGTCCTTCGTCCGCCGGGCCGACCAGGACCCGGTTGCCGACCTGGAGACGGTACAGCAATCCTTCCCTCTCGCAACGGAGGACGAGGGAGCAAGCCTGCGACACGAGCCGCTCGAACTCATGGGGCGGCGAAGGAACGGGCACGAGGAGGTCGATTACCTGCGCGGGTTCCGCCTCCCTCTCCTTCACCATCCATTTCCCCATCCGTGCCGATGCCTTCCAGTGAATGTCCCGTACCGGATCGGAAGGGCTGTGGTCCCTCACACCGCGGATGGATGCCCCCTCCCTTCCTCCGGCGGCAGGTCCTCCGGTACGGTCGGCGGGATCAAAGCCGGGGACCGTGACATCCGGCCCGGCCGGCTCCGGGTACACGATCAGGGAGGATCCTCGAGGATCCACCTCGGCGGACTTTTCGAAGAGGGCGAAGGGAAACCGGGTCGATACGGTGCACGCGAAGGAGGGGACCGTGCCGCGCCGTTCAGGACGGTACGGGATGACCCTCGTTTCGGCTCTGCCGGGATGGATCTCTGGGAACCAGGCCGCTTTCCCGGTCCCGGGAAGCATCGGTGAGACGGAGATGGAGACCGCCGGAAATCGTTTTCTCTCGGCCGTGCAGGTCACCGCGAGGAGGGATTCCCGGGAGGAGAACGCCTCTGATGCATGGCCTACCCTGATGCGCAGCCCCCGCAGGCACCATTCCGACAGGATGCCGGACAGGATGATGAGGCTTAGGTTCATGCTGAGGGCGAGGTAGAGAAGGTTGTTCCCCGTATTGATGGCCGCCGTTCCCACGCCGATAGTGAACACGAGGAACCATTTCCCCGGGAACGTTACCCGGAGCTTCCGCGGCAGGCGCAGCGCCCGGGAGAGATTCATCATACCGGCGAAGGGATGGCCTCGACGATCTCCGAGACTATCGCCTCCCCGGCTTCCGCTTCCGAGGCGCCTCCCGGCTCCCCCATCAGAAAAATGCGGTGGCAGAGAACGGCCGCGGCCGTCTTCCGCACGTCTCCGGGGGTGACGAAGTCCCGGCCCGACAGGAAGGCGATTGCCTGGGAGGTGCTCTTGACGCCGATGGCGCCCCGGGGGGATGCCCCGAGCCGCACCGAAGGGTGCTTCCGTGTCGCCTCCACGATCCTGTGGATGTATGACACGATCGAATCCCGGACGGCTACGCATTCGACCAGGCCGCGGAGCTGCCGGATCTGCCCGGTGACGATCACCGGGAGGAGACCGTCCCGCGTGCTCGCCAGCGTGTTTTCCCGAATCAACCGCAATTCCGATTCCCGGTCGGGGTAGGAAAGCCGGAGCCTGAGGTTGAAACGGTCGAGTTGCGACTCGGGGAGGGGATACGTCCCGTGCATTTCGAAGGGATTCTGTGTGGCGATGACAAGGAACGGGTCGGGAAGAGGGTACGTCTTCGTGTCGACCGAAACCTGGCGTTCGCTCATTGCCTCCAGCAGGGCGCTCTGGGCCCGGGGGTTGCTCCGGTTGATCTCGTCGGCGAGCACGATGTTCGCAAAGAGCGGCCCGGGGGCAAAGGTGAAGCTCCTTTTGTCCGCGTCGTAGATGTGGACGCCGACCACATCCTGGGGGAGCAGGTCGCTCGTGAACTGGATGCGGCGAAATGTCCCGGAAATGCTTGCTGAAATTGCCTTCGCGAGGGTGGTCTTCCCGGTGCCGGGGATGTCCTCGAGGAGGACGTGTCCCCCCGCGAGGAAGGAGGCGATCACAAGTTCCACCTCCCGGGTTTTCCCCAGGAGGACCGACTCGACGTTGGTGCGTAACAGGGTAAGGAGCGTCAATGCTTCCTGGGAATCCATACGGATATTATCGCCGAAAGCTGTCAGGACCTTTCGGGTATTTTTGGAATGGAATTTGAATCGCTTTCCGTACATCATCGGATCCGGGGACAAAATGAGGAGGAGGCCTGGCCGCTTCGGGCGGCCGTTCGAGGAGATGGACGAGAAGACCCTGTTCCGGCTCGCCTTTCCGGATGGTTGGGAGGGGATGCGAAGGGTCGCTGCGGAGGGGGAGTCGGCCGGCGGCCCCATGCGCGAGAGGTGGGAGGCGGTTCTCGAACTCGCCCGTCGGGTTTTATCCTCCCCTCCTCCGCTGTCCGAACCGGTGAGGTCCGCTGCCGACGTGTACGAGAGATATCGCTACCTGCTCGCCGATTCGCCGGTCGAGGTGTTCCTCGTCGTCCTGCTCGATGTCAAGCACCGCCTCTCGCAAGATGCGTGCGTCTCGGTGGGGATCCTGAACGGCAGCCTCATCCACCCGCGGGAAGTCTTCGCCACCGCAGTCGCGAAACGGGCGGCGTCGATCGTCCTCGTGCACAACCATCCGAGTGGGGACCCCTTCCCCAGCCCGGAGGACAGGGAGGTCACGCAGAGACTCCGCTCCGCGGGGGAAATCGTGGGTATTCCGGTACTGGACCATGTCATAATAGGAAGTTGTTCTTTCTACAGTTTCCGGGAGGAGGGGAATTGGTGATTTCGGGCGTTGTGAAATCCGCCGCCATCCTGTTCCTCACGGTGATTTCCGCCCTGGGGAGCGCCGTCGCCGGTCTTCTTACGAGAGAGGACCGGATCCCCTCGGGGATCATGCGGTGGTGGGGGAGGGGGTTCATTCGCATCGGAGGGTGGAAGGTCCGGGTCGAGGGGCTTGGGAACCTGCCGCCAGGCGGGGCCATCCTGGCTGCGAATCACCAGAGCCTGGTGGACATTCCGCTCTTCCTAACCGCCATCCCGAGGGAGGTCCGGTTTCTTGCAAAGCGGGAACTCGGCCGGATTCCCCTCTTCGGGTACGCGATGGTTGCGGCCGGCAACCTCTTCATCGACAGGGAGGACCCGCGGGACGCCGTCCACCTGGTTCGCGAGGCGACGGAGCGAATGGACCGGGGGCAGATGGTAGTCATATTCCCCGAGGGAACGCGCAGCCGGGACGGATCCATAGGCGATTTCAAACCGGGAGCGTTCTACCTTGCGCGGAAAACGGGGGCCCGGCTGTTGCCGGTTCTCCTCGACGGGGGCCATGAGGCCCTTCCAAGAGGCGCACTGCTATTTCGGCCGGCTGCCCTCGCCGTAAGGATTCTTCCCCCCATGGCCGCGGGCGGCGAGCGGACCCTGACCCGGGACGAATTGGCGGAGGAAACCCGAAAGCGGATTCTTTCTGCCCGGGGCGGGGAGGAGGACCGATGCTCCGGAGCGGCTCTCGTATGACCGGCGGGGGCGATCGGGGTAACGTTCTTTCCGCCGCCAGCCGTCTCGGCAACGGGGGGAACGGGGACCCGTAATGCCGCTCCGTATCATCCCCTTGGGGGGACTGGGCGAATTCGGGCTCAACTCCCTGCTGTTCGACGACGGCGAGTCCGCCGTCCTCGTGGACGCGGGCCTTATGTTCCCGGACGACACAATGCTGGGGATAGACTTCGTCATCCCCGATTTCGGATGTCTCCAGGATGTCTCCCACAGGCTCCGGGCGCTCCTGCTCACGCACGGACACGAGGACCACATCGGCGCGGTCTCTTTCCTGCTGAAGGATTTCGACATTCCCGTGTACGGCACTCCGCTGACTCTCGGTCTTCTGCGGAACCGGCTCGAAGAACATGGTCTCGGTGACGTCGCGAGGCTCGAGACGATTACGCGGAGCA
>JBFFGP010000013.1:0-10311 GCA_041557435.1 Candidatus Deferrimicrobiaceae bacterium
GCTGGGGACCGCCCGGATCTCCCCTGTCCTTGCGATGCCCCCCGTGTCCGGTGCGGAGATACGCGGGATGTTTGTGACCCACAGGATGCCGGTCTCCGGCGCGGAGGTGCGGGCCTACTCCTCGGTGGCGGCGGGACTCTGGAAGACGGGCTACGCTGCGAAAGCGCTCACCGACGGAAACGGGGTCTTCCGTCTTCCCGTCCCCCCGGGCCGGTATTTCGTCGTAGGCCGGGCGGACTCGACCGCCGGCACCCTGTTCGCTTTCCCGGGAAGGAACCCGGTGGCGGTCTCGTTCGGGGAGGAGGCCGACATCGGTCTTCCTTCGGTCCTCGCTCCCCCGCAAGTAGTGGCAGGCGCATCGTCGGCTCCCCGGCCGTCGATCGTGGCGAGGGCGACCCATCTCGGAGAATCGGCCCAGGGAGTCACCGTGCAGGCGTTCCGCCCCGGGGCGCCGGATTTCCGCGGGCCGGGAGTTGCCTCCGCCGTGACGAAGGAGGGGGGGGTGGCGACCCTGTACCTGCCGCCGGGGGACTATTTCCTGGTCGCGAAGAAGAGGACGACGGGGGCGGCGCTTGGCATGGTGGACGAAGGGGGACTGTTCGGGGTCTACCCGTACTCCCCGGTGAAACTGTCCCCGGGTACGTCCGTTTCGGTGGAGATTCCCCTGTTCGAGAAACGGGGGATCCTGGAGGAGAAGGAAGCTCGTTCACCGCGGGAGACCTCGCCGGAAGGGGAGGTTTTCGAGGGGACCGCCACCATCGGAGGGAAGCCGGCCGAAGGGTACGTCGTCTACTTCTACCGCCCGCCGGAGACGATAGGAAGGCCCCTGGCCCGGTCTTCGCCGGGCGGCCGCGACGGGTCCTTCACCGTTTCGCTGCCCGGGCCGGGAAAGTACATAGCCTACCTCCGAAAGGCGATCCCGGGATTGCCGGCCGGCACGGAAGAGGAGAGGGCCGGCCCCATCTCCGCCCGCGCCGGGAGCGGGAAGCTCTTCCCCTCCCCGCTGCCCTTCCCCTCCGAGTAGACGGGGAGGCGGGATTCCGGGGAATTCATGTCGAAGCAAACGAAAGGAGTACGCCTCCTGGTTCGTTCGTCCTGTCGAATGCTTTCGGCCGTATTCCTTCTCCTGTTGGTTCCGTGCATCTCCCGAGCGCCCGCCTTGGAAGCGCCGCCTTCCCCCGCGGAGAGGACGGAGGTTTCCGTCGGCGGGAGAATTTCCGGTAAGGTGGATCTTTCCGGCCGCATCCGCGTGACGGAGGATCTCCTGATCCCCGCCGGGGCGGCGCTTGTCCTTCGCCCCGGGACGGTCCTCGTCTTCGTGAAGAGCGAGTCCTCGAAAGTGGATCCGGAGTATTTTTATGGCGGGACCGAGCTCGTCGTGCGGGGGAGGCTGCTCGCTGAGGGGGCAGAGTTCCGATTCCCCGGGAGAACCGGGGGGGTGGTTGTGGACGGGGGGGACGCTGCACTGTCGGGCTGCAAGGTCTCCGGCGCGGAAGGGGGTATTTCGGTGCTCCACCACGGCAGGGTGTCCGCCAGGGGATCGATCCTCGTCACGGACTGCCGGGTAGGGGTGGCCCTCTTCCCCGGGCGCCTGCCGGCCTGGGAGGGGGAGGGGGAAGTGACGCTCGAGGGGAACGCCGTGGGGGCCGTCCGGTTCCCCGGGGCACCGGAGATTCCGGGAACCTTCCGCCCGGGGAAGAACGAGGAGTCGGACGTAATCTCGTGGACGAGGGACGGGGCTGCATCGGCCGAGGGAAAGGGATTTCCCTCCCCCGCTCCGGCCCGCGGGGCGGTTCGGATAGGGGACACGTTCCTCGACAGGGACCGGACGTTTTCGGGCGACGTCATCGTGGACGGGGTCATCCGCGTGGCGCCCGGTGCCACGCTCACGGTCGAACCCGGCAGCCGGGTCTTTTTTACCTACCGGGACACCGACGGCGACGGGATCGGGGAGAACGGGATCTTCCTGCAGGGGAACCTCTCGGCACGGGGGACGAAGGAAAAGCCGATCGGGTTCTACCCTTTCCCGCCGGGCGGCCGGGGCAGATGGGACGCGATCAACTTCATGGTGAGCGAAACCGGCGAGAACGTCCTCGAGCACGTCGAGATCGTCGGAGGGTACAGGGGGCTGCACGCCCACTTCAGCAGGTTTTCGGGAAAGCAGGTCCGGATCGCGGACTGCTACCGGGGGATCCAGTTTCAGGAATCGAAGGTGGACCTGACGGGGATTGAGATCGTCTCCTCGGCCAGCGCCCTGCGCTGCCGCGACTCGGACGTGCGGATTTCCGGGTACCGGACGCGGGAAACGGTGTTCGGGTCGAATTTCCTCCGGTCCGCGGTCCGGATCGAGGCGGTGAATGTGGACAGCCCGGGATGGTACGGGTTCCGGTTCCGGGAAAGCCGGGTCGAGGCGTCGGACGGGGCGGTACGGAACGCGCTCGTGGGGGTGTCCGCCCAGGAGGGGGAGGTAAGGGCCGACCGGTTCCGGACCGGGTCGGCGGGACTGGCCGGTTTCTCGTGGCAGGACGGGGATGTTACAATGACACGGTGCCGCGCTTCGGGGAGCGTCCTCGACGGGGTGAGCGCGACGGGTGGGAAGGTTGCCATGGCCGGCGGCGCCATATCGGGATTCGGCAGGTACGCGGTCAAGCTCGGCGGGCCGGCCGATGTCGCCCTGCGGGGCGTCGAAGTGAGCGACGCGAAAGAGAAGGGGGCGTCGCCGATCTACGACGGACGGGTCGCGCCGGGGCTGGGGATCGTCAAGGTTGAATAAGATTTCCCGCGTCATCTTCGTGGTCCTCGTGGCAGGGACCGTGGTCGTGCTCGCCAAGGGTTTCCTTTCGCCTCCCCAGCCGCCGCTGCGCATCGCCTTCCAGATCTGCAACTCCCTCGAGGAGAACCGGGAGCGGTTCGAGCCGGTGCGCGCGTACCTGGAGAAGAAGATCGGACGCAAGGTCGACGTGACGCACGTCAACACGTTCGACTTCGTCGAGCGGACGAAGAACGCGGAGTTCGACGTCCTGCAGTCCAACAGCTACATCTACATCACCGTCAAGGAAAGGACAGGCGCTACGCTTCTCGCCCGTGAGGTGAAAATCGACACGGGGAAGGACACGGGGGGCTTGATCGTCGTCCGGGAAGATTCGCCGATCAGGAAGCTTGCCGACCTGAAGGGGAAGAAGATGGTCTTCGGTCCGGTGCTTTCCCCGGGAGGATACCTGACGCAATATTCCACTCTCCTTTCCGCCGGGCTCGACCCGGAGGAAACGTTCTCCCATTACAGCTTCCTTCCCGGCGCGTGGCAGCACGAGAAGGTCATCTATTCCGTCCTCTACGGCGCGGTGGACGCCGGGGCCGTGAAGTTCGGGGATCTCGAGCGGATGGAGTCGGAAGGGAAGGTGAGGCGCTCCGATTTCCGGGTGCTCGCGACTTCCGAGCCGGTGCCGAACTGCACGGTTTACGCCCTTCCCCACGTGGACGCGGCGACCGCCGGCAGGGTGAAGGAGGCGCTTCTTCGGCTGTCCCCCGGAGATTTTGTTGCAGTAAACGGGGAGCGTCTCAACGTATTAAAGAGAGACGGGGTGAAAGGGTACGTCCCGGCGGAGGACGGGGAGTTCGATGTCCTGCGCCGGATGGCAAAAACGGCCAACCTCCCCCCGTACGAAAAATATTGATCGGACGCCCCAAGAACAGGGACGTTCCTAAGAAGTTCAATAAATGGAACGATCTTTGATCCGCCGATCCCTTTTCCCGTAGATCTTCTCGAAAGGATCGGTCATTCACGGTGACGGAAAGGGACACTATTTGAGGAACGTCCCGGTTTTGAGATGAGATATCTTTCTGGACATAAATTGACTTCCTTGGGCGGCGCTCTCCTCCTGATCGCGGCGGCTGCCGCCGTCCGGGTCGCGGTATTGGAGGAGATGATCCCACCTGACGTTTCCGCGAGGCCCGTCATCGGGGTTCCCGTTCCTTCCGTGACGGAACACGCGGCCGCGGCCCTTGCTGCGGAAAAGGACGGAGATGTCGGGGCGGCCCTTTCTTACTACCGCGCAGCGGCCGCTCTCGATCCGCACTGCGTGGACCGCCTGTCGCCGACGTTCCTGGGAACGGTCTTCGAGGAGAAGCTGAAAAGGTGGGTGGCGGAAATGCGAAGCGGGAGGATCGCGGCCGGCCCGTCCGCCATGCGGGACGCGGCGTACCTGTTCCGTCGGATGTACGGAGGGTGCGGATGATCCGGAAGTGGATCGCATACCCCGAGTCCGGCCTGGCCTTGGCCGTTCTGGGTGGCCTGTTCGGCGCAGTTGCCGTCGGCCTCACCGCGCTTGGGAACCCCGCGTCCACCGGGCTTTGCGCTTCCTGTTTCCTGGTGAACGTCGCGGGAGCGATCGGGCTGCACGGGAAGGTATCGCAGAGCTACCTGCGGCCGGAGATCTTAGGGGTAGTGCTCGGCGCCTTCTTCGCCGCGTACGGGTCCCGCGAGTTCCGCGTCCGCGGCGGCTCCTCGCCGGCCCTGCATTTCGCCGGCGGAGCGTTCCTCCTGCTCGGGTGCGAGGTCTTCATCGGGTGCCCGATCAAGACGCTCCTTCGGGTCGCGGGAGGCGGCGCAACCGGCGCAGCCGGCCTGGCGGGCCTTGCCGCAGGCGTCCTGTTCGCAGTCCTTTTCGTGAAGGACGGGTTCTCGCTTCGCGCCAAGGTTTCCCTCCCGGAGCCCGCGGGGCTTGTCTTCCCCGCCGCGGCCTTCCTGCTGCTTCTGGCTTCCTCCGCCGGGGCGCAGGTGTTCGCTGCCACGGCCTTCGGGGCGGGCGCGCACCACGCCCCCTTTGTGGCTTCCGCTGCGGCGGGCCTCTTCTTCGGCGCGGCGGCCCAACGGAGCCGGTTCTGCGTCACCGGGAGCATCAAGAACGCCGCTCTCGCCCGCGACTTCCGGGAAGGGGCGGACACCGTCTCCTTTCTCCTCGTCGCCCTGCTGTTGAACCTCGCTCTCGGATCGTTCCTGCCGACCTTGTCGCTCGAGCCGGGGGCGCACACCGACCTGTGGTGGGCGTTTCTCGCGATGTCGATGGTCGGCTTCGGGGCGATTCTCCTCGCGGGATGCCCTTTCCGGCAACTCGTACTCGCTTCCGCGGGAGACCTCGACGCGGCCGCCGCCGTCGCGGGGATGCTCGCCGCCGCCGGGCTTTCGGTCACCTTGGGGATCGGCTCCTCCCCGGAAGGTGTTACCGCCGTGGGGAAGTTCGCGGTCCTCGTCGGTTGGGCGTTCTTCCTCGCGCTGGCCCTTCGCAACCGGAAGGCGGCCTGACCCGATGCCGGCGGAACTCCTCAGGCTCTCCGACATGTTCGTCGAGGAACTGCGGCACATCTGGCCGTACTTCTTCCTCGGTGTCGCGATGGGCGCCGTCATCCGGACCTTCCGGCTCCACGTGCGGATGCGCGACTCTTTGGGCAAGTTCGGGGCGTACGCCATTCCCGCCGCCGTCCTGGTCGGGGTGATCAGCCCCTTATGCTCCTGCGGGTCGATCCCCATCTTCGTGTCGCTCGTCTCCTCCGGCGTCCCGTTGGCCCCGGCGCTCACGCTCCTCCTCGTCTCGCCCCTCATGAGCCCCGCCGGATACACGATCACCGCCTGGGAGCTCGGACCCGCGTGGGCGAACCTCAAGGTCTTCTCCGCGATCTTCATGGGGTTCTTCGCGGGGGGGGTCACCCTGTACCTCGAGAAGCGGGGCGTATTCGGCAACCCCGGCGTTCTCACGCTATCGGGGAGGATCGACATCCACGCCTCCGACTGCCCCGGGGAGCTCGTCTGCCACTGCGGGGACCAGTGGAGCAACCGGATGGCCCGCAAAGGGCACGGGACAGCCGTCGTCTTCCTCGCCAAGGCGTGGGAACTGACGCTCAAGACCGGGAAGTTCACCCTCCTCGGGATCGTGATGGCCATCCTTGCCGAGCGGTATATCCCCCGGGCGTGGATCGCCGGGTACCTCGGGGCGGGGTCGCTGTCCAACGTGGGGCTCGTGACCTTCCTCTCCGCGCCGCTGCACGTGAACGAGATCACCGCCGCCGCCATCCTGTACAGCCTGCTGGGGCTGGGACTGGCGAAGGGGCCGGCGCTCGCGTTCCTGATCGGTGGCCCCGTGACCTCGATCCCAGCGATGTCGGTCCTGTTCACGATGTGCCGGAAGCGTGTGGTCGCCGCGTTCCTCTGGATCTGTCTCTCCGGGACACTGATTCTGGCCGTGGCGTTCCAACTGGCGGCGAACCGGTACCCCGAAATCTCGGCGATGTTCAACTACGTGAAGTAGGGGGCGACGGATGCGTCCGAAGCGGAACCCGGAGGTGACCTGGCGTCTGGAAAAGGGGATGCGGGAGGTCGCCTTGGACAAGGCGCGCAAGGGGGAGGAGTACGAGGATCTGGGCGTTCTGACCCTCATGGTGAAGGGAACCATCCACCAGCTCAACCTCGTCGGTGCCGAGATCTGGACGCGGGTCAACGGGGTCAACACGGTGGAGAAGATCGCCGCCGAGATCGCCGACCTGTTCGAGGCCGACCCGAAGGAGATCGAGAGGGACGTGAGGGGTTTCCTTGAGGGGATCGAGGAGCAAGGGTGGGTAACCCTCTCCTCCGAACCCACCGGTCCCGGGTGGACGGCTCCCCGATGACGACGCACCTTTCCACCCCGATCACGGTCAACTGGGGGATCACCGCGCGCTGCAACTTCGTCTGCAGCCACTGCTTCTCCCGCCTGGACCGCTCCCCGGAGCTTTCCGTGGAGGATGCGCGCCGGGTCGTGGACATCCTCGCGGGGAACGGGGTGATGTTCGTCAACTACGGCACCGGCGAGCCGATGCTGCGCGAGGACCTGTTTCCCCTGACCGAATACGCGTTGGCGAAGGGGCTGAAAGTCACGATGAACAGCAACGGGTCGCTCATCGACGCCCCCGCGGCGGAAAGGATCCGGGAGGCGGGTTTTCATTCGGTGGGGATCAGCATCGACTCGGCCGACCCGGCGGCGCACGACGCGTTCCGGCGGATGCCCGGCAGCTTCGAGAAGGCGGTGCGTGCCGCAAGGCTGCTCAGGGAACAGGGCGTTCCCCTCACGGTTTCCTCGGTCATCTGCAAGGTGAACGTGAGCGACTTTCCGGCCCTCGTTACGCTTGCCAAGGACCTGGGTGCGCACACGATCGACCTGCACAACTTCAAGTGTTCCGGGATGGGGGGATTGAACCAGGAGAACCTCGACCTGTCGCCGGAAGAGTGGCGGGATTTCTACGGCAGGGCGGTCCCGATGCGGCGCGCGGAGAAGGGGATCGAGATCGCATTCGACGACCCGATCCTTTCGCTTCTGGACGAGGAGGACGGGAAGAAGCTGGTGGCCGGCTCCGTCTGCGGGAAGCTCTCCCTCTACGTCAGGCCGGACGGGGAGATCACCCCCTGCGGTTTTATCCCGGTCCCCATCGGGCATATCCTGCGCGACGACTTCCAGAAAGTTTGGCACGAGTCGCAATTGCTCGGCCACCTTCGCACCAAGGCGGCTAAGGGGAAATGCACCGGCTGCGCGAAGTTCTCTTCCTGCCTCGGGGGATGCACGGCCCGCGCGTACGCCGTCCACGGTGCCTACGACGCCCCCGACCCCCACTGCTGGGTGGAAGAGTGATCCCGGATCGGCGGTAAATATCCTCCCGGGACCAGCGGCTGCTATCCCTTCTTCAGCCCCTCGAGGATATTCCGCGCGGCCTCCGAGTAGAAGACCCTCAACTCTTCGAGCGTCACCGGCCGGAGCATGCGCGGAAGGACCGCGAGGGAATCGGCCTTGGAAAAGGCCACCGCCAGCCAGTAGTCGTCCATTCCGATATGTTTCCTCTTCGCGTTTTCGATCAGTCGTGGAAGAGGCATGATTTCGCGATGGATGAAGAACACGTCGACGAAGTCCTTGGGGTCCGTGCGGTCGAAGAGAGCGGACAGCTTGTTGCAGGCGATGTCGGTCGGATTGTCGATCGGGATGTCCCAGGGGGGAATCTCTCTTACCGGCTCCAGGCGGAATGGGGAATCCTGGGCGAAATCGATTCTCAGGTGCTCTCCTTTTCCCTCGAGATGCAGTTCCAGGAATGTGAGGAACTGGCGTCGAACCGTCAGCCGGAACCCCGCCGAGGAAGCGATTTGTTCCATGGTCGGAAGAGCATTGGGAATGACTCCAGGCGCGGAAGTGAAGAAGTCCAGGTCCTCCGACAAGCGGTGGCGGAGATAGAACGCCGACAAGGCTGTTCCCCCCGTCAGGTACAACGCGTACTTGAGGTCGGTGCGGGAAAGCTCCCGGAGGATCTCTTTCTGGAGATCGGTCAGGATCTCCATGTCCTACGCGCCCGTCCGGAAGAAGCTCTCCCAAAGTCTGCGGACGTCAGCGCGCAGGGAGAGGCGCGGCAGATAAGCGCGGATGACGCCGTAGGGAACGGCCCTGACCTCGCGCGATGTGCCTTCGTTGAGCAGCCGGGAGAGATAGAAGCGGAAAAACTCCTCCGTCAACCAACGGTCTTCGGGAACGGCGTAGTCCCAGAGGAGCTCCGGAAACACCTCGATATCGTACCGTGTGCGTCCCATGGAAGGATCTTACACCGAACCTCCTTTTTTGCGAATTCCCGATCCCCACTGCTGGGTGGAAGAGTAGGGATCTCCTACCGGTAGATCTCTTTCCGGTTTCCGATCCGAAGGACGAGGATCCGGATGCGGTCGTCCTGGATGTCGCAGATCAGGCCGTAATCCCCTATACGATATTTCCAGAAGCGGCCAAGATCCTTTCCGCGCAGTTCCTCCCCAACGCTTCGCGGATCCTCAAGCGACGCAATCCGTTCCTGGAGGATCCTGACGATGCGACACTGGACCTGGCGGTCGAGCCGTTCCAGTTCAGCCAATGCTTTCGGGTCGAACTCAATCTTCCAGGTCAAGCCGTCGCTCTACTTCTTCGAGCGGGATTCCCGGCAAGCCCTTGGACAGCCGCGATTCGGCGAGATAGTGGTCCTCCATGTCCTCGATATATTCCAGGATCGCTTCCCGGGCATAATAGGTCTTTGTGCGGCCGGTTTTTTTCGCCAGTCTTTCGAGGCGATCTTCGATTTCCTTGGGCAGGCGGATGGCAAGCATGCGGGTTGCTCCCTTCGATAAAGCTATACATGTGATATTTCCTCCCGGACGGCAGGTCAACCGTGGAAATGTCTGCAGGTGAATATACGCCAATTTTTTTCCTGCGAAATTTGAGTAAGGTGGCGCCGGGACACGCAGCGGTGTTTTCTGCCGCGGCCCCTTTCCGTCCCGGGTTTTCGGGTACAATGGAAGGACTGTTTTTTTCCTGAAGGAGACGATGTGGATTTCGCAATGCCGATCCGGGTCCGGTGGGATGTCGATATTCGAGGTCGGGTAGGACGTCCGAAGCGGATCGCCCGCCAGATCCGGGGGATCGCGCCGCTGTTCGTGGAGCTCAGGATCGAAGGGGAGAGAGGGCTTTCCGAACTCTCCGCCATCTTCGCCGAGATCCACAAATGCAATCCCCGGGTCGCAGTGACGATCGGCCTGTTTCCCAAAGCGCCGGCAGCCCTCCGCTGGGGATACCCGATCGATTTCGTATGGGAGATCGACGGAAGGAGGAAATTCCGCAACTGCCTTCCCGACGGGGCGAAGGCGGTCTCTTTCACGCCGGACGAGGACACGATCTCCTTCTTACCCGACATTCTCGAGGAATTTGCAGTCAGTCCGGCGGCACATATGCACCTTCCCAACATCAACGCCGTCCGGGCCATCGCTTTGAAGGGGCACATCCCGGTGCCCCGGCCCGATCAGATGCGCCAGGCGTCCGAGGCGATTTCCCGGTCGGGACTGTCCCTGCCGGGGAAACAGCTCGTCGTTCACGACTACTTCCTGTGGAAGATTCTGCGGGACGTCTGCCCGGGGGAAGTAGGCGACAGGCTCGAATTTTCCGGATGCCAGGCCGGGACAGCGCTGGCCCACGTGGATTGGGAAGGAAACGTGTATCCGTGCGACTCTCTCCCCATCCGGCTGGGAAACCTCCTCGAAACCCCCTTCGAGCGGATCTGGGCCGCCACGGCCAGGCAGCGCGTGGCGGAAGCGATCAAGGCAACCCCGGGGGACTGCGAGAAGTGCGGCGTGTACAGCGGCTGTTTCGGCGGATGCCGCGGGCTCGGCTACCTCTCTTCCGAGTCCTTCGACACGAAAGATCCCTCCTGCCCCGTCGAGCCGGCTCCGGCCGAGGAGAAACGCTCCTAGGGAAACCTACCCGGACAGTCTCCACCGTAAGGAACACC
>JBFFGP010000014.1:0-10162 GCA_041557435.1 Candidatus Deferrimicrobiaceae bacterium
CGGAACGGAGGGGAGGAGGGGAGGCGGGAGTTCCTCACTCTCTCCGAAGCGTACCACGGCGATACGATCGGGGCCGTCTCCGCCGGCGGGATCGACCTCTTCCACAAGATCTTCCGCCCGCTCCTCTTCTCCACCCGGAGGCTCCCCCCGCCCCACTGTTACCGCTGCCCCTACGGGCTTTCCCGCCCATCCTGCGGCCTTTTCTGCGCGGACCGTATGGAGGAAGAGGTCCGGGGCGGGAAGGAGGCTCTTGCCGCCGTGATCGTGGAACCGCTCGTTCTGGGTGCGGCGGGGATGCTTTTGATGCCCGAAGGATACCTCGAGAGGCTTCGGGCAGTGACGCGGGAATGCGGTGTCCTCCTCGTCTGCGACGAGGTGGCCACAGGATTCGGCCGGACGGGGACGATGTTCGCCTGCGAGCAGGAGGGGGTCTCGCCGGACATCATGGCGATCGCCAAGGGGATGACGGGCGGATACCTGCCGATGGCCGCAACGCTTACCACCGAGGAGATCTACCGGGCGTTCCTCGGCCGGTACGAGGAGTTCAAGACGTTTTTCCATGGCCATTCCTACACCGCCAACCCCCTCGGGTGCGCGGCCGCGATTGCGACTCTCTCGATCTTCGAGCAAGAGGACGTCCTCTCTGGGGTGACCCGCCTGTCGCGGACGATGGCGGGCGAGCTGGCGAAGTTGTCCGGACACCGAAACGTCGGGGACATACGGCAGAAGGGGCTGATGGTGGGGATCGAGGTCGTCGCGGACCGGAACACGCGCGAGCGATTTCCCCCGGAGAGAAAGGTCGGCCAGCAGGTGATCCGGAAGGCGCGGGAGGAAGGGGTCATCCTCCGTCCCCTGGGCGACGTCATCGTCCTGATGCCGCCCCTGTCCGTAACGGAAGTCGAGATCGAGTCCCTCGTGCGGATCGCCGCCCGGGCGATCGACGCGGTCCTCGGGGGGGACACTCTTCAACATGAGACTTGATAAAAACAGGAGTGTCCCCCTGGGAATGTCCCTCATGAGGAGTTTCGCGTGAAAAGGATCCTCGTGACGGCGACCGACACGGGGGCGGGGAAGACGTACGTCTCCTGTCTTCTCGGGAAGGCGATGCGCCGGGAAGGCATGGCCGTGCATCCGCTCAAACCGGTGGAGTCCGGGTGCGGGCCGGGCATGGACGGCGCTCCGTTCCCGGCCGATGCATCCTCACTCCGCGAATCGATCGCCCCGCACCTACCCCTCTCCGAGATCTGCCTGTACGCCTTTTCCGCCCCGCTTTCCCCCCATCTGGCCGCGCATGCGGATGGGGTCGCGATCGACCCCGGCAAAATCCTGGCGGCGGTCCGAAAAGCGGAGGAGTCGTCGGATATCGTCCTGGTGGAGGCGGTGGGGGGAATCGCCGTGGAGATCCGCGAAGGGTATTTCCTCACCGACCTGGCGAGGGACGCCGGTCTCCCCGTGCTGGTCGTGGCGGAGAACCGCCTCGGGATCCTGAATCATCTGAGGTTGACGGAACGATATCTCCGGTCCGAGGGGCTTTCTCTCCTCGGGGTGATCCTGAATGACAGGACCCCGGACCGATTCCCGGCGCGGGAGCCGAACGAGGCGGAGGTCCGCCGCATCGCGGGGGACCGTTACCTGGGCAGGATCCCGCACGGAGCCCGCTCCCTCCCGGAGGGGATTCTCTCCGGGTTTTTCGGGATCCTCACACGACAGTGGAGCGTGCCGCCGGATAATCCTCTATAATGCCGGGAATGTCCCCGCGGCCCGAGCGCTCTCCTCTCGAACGGTGCAGAAGAACATTCCGGTACATCTACCTGCGCCTCGTCCGTGTCGGGGGGGATCCGGTCCATATTGCATTGGGGTTCGCCCTCGGGGTATTCCTCGGCGTTTTTCCCACATTCGGCATCGGGATTCCGCTATCCGTCCTCCTTGCCTCGATATTGCGGTGGAATCGCATTTCCGCGGTGCTCGGGTCTCTCGTGATGAACCCTCTCACGACACCGTTTTTCTGGACCCTGTCCGGGACGTTGGGTGCCGCCATCTTCCGCGTGAACGTAAAGGACGTAATGATGAACATGCAAAACGGGGAGCGGTTGCGGAGCTTGACCTACGGAGCGGGGATCTACCTCACAGGGAACACGATCATCGCCATGGTCACCGCCGTGCTCTCCTACTTCCTCGCGCTTCGGGCGGTCACCCTTTACAGGAAGAAGAGGAGAGAGCGGAAGCAAAGGCTCCGGGAGAAGAGAGACTAGGGAGCGGGACCGCCTGGCGGGTGTGGGCCGTTGTCCTTGCGGTTCGATCCCCGGTCGACGACCCACACGACCGCGAAACTCGCGATGAACAGGGCAAGGAGAGGGATGGACATCAGCGTCAGGTTGTACACGTCCGGAGTGGGGGTGAGGACGGCGGACAGCACTATGCACCCCAGCATGGCGTGACGCCACTTGTTGCGGAAGAAACCGGGCGTAAGCCACCCTGCCTTGGCAAGGAAATAGGAGACGAGGGGGGCCTCGAAGGAAATGCCCAGCGCAAGGAGAATCGTGCCGCAGAAGGAGACGAACTTCCGGGCGGAGATGAGCGCCCGCACCTCCTGCGTCTCGAACCCGGTGAGAAATCCGATGCCTGCGGGGAGGAGGACATAGTATCCCAGCAGCATGCCGGTCAGGAAGAGACAGGTCGCCGTCCCGATGACGGCCCACCCCCAACGTCTCCACGCCGGGAATCTGGGGGCGACAGCCCCTCGCCACAACATCCACGCGCCGATCGGCAATGACAGGGCCAGGCCGCAGTAAAGCGCGATCGAGATCATGGCGAAGAACCCTTCCGCCGGATTGAAGGCCACGAGATTCCGGTTGAGGAGCTTGACCAGGAACCTAAGGATCGACTCCGAAAAGAAGAAGGAGGCTGCGGTCAGAACGATCACGAGGAGCGCGTAGACCGCCAGCCCTTTCCGGCCCTTCTCGATTTCGGCGAGGATGCCCAGAAATCGGTTTTCCAAGACCCCCCCTGCGAACATTTCTGCTATGTAATAGTACAGCGGCTTCGGGGAAAGGGGAAAAGGATGCGGTATTCCGTTCCCGGGTACGTCCATCGACCCGGGCTCCACTGCGGATCCTCCGCCATGCGGAACCTGCTCGCCTTCCGGGGGATCCCTCTATCGGAGCCGATGTGCTTTGGGCTTGGGTCGGGTGCGGGCTTTCTCTACGTTCCCCGGCTCCCGGTTCCTCCCGGCGTTGCGTTCCACGGGCGTGTCATGGAAATGGAGAGGCAGTTGTGCGACGCCCTGGCGATCCCGTTCCCGGAGCAGGTGGAGAAAGACGGCGACGCAGGGTGGGAGAGGGCCCGCGAGGCAGTCCTGTCCGGCCACCCCGTCTTGATCAACACCGATCTCGCACACCTGGACTATTTCGGGACGAAGACGCACTTCTCGGGCCACCGGATCATCCTGTTCGGGTTTGATGACGAGGCAGGCGTCGCGATCCTGTCCGATTCGGAGCGCGAGGAGCCCCAGGAGGTAACCGTTGCGTCGCTTACGATGTCGCGCTCTTCCTCCGTTCCCCCGTACCCGATGGAAAACCGCTGGTGCGTCGTCAGGCCGGAAGGGCAAATGCGTCCGCTACCGGAGGCGATTCCGCTTGCCCTCGGGAAGAACGCGAGCGAGATGCTCTCCCCGGAGCAGGAAGGGGCAGCCGGCGTCTCCGGAATGCGCCGGATGGCAGAGGAAATCACCCGCTGGCCCGGCATGACGCAGGATTTTGCCTTCGCTGCCCGGTTCGGATACCAGATCATCGAGAAGCGCGGGACCGGCGGCGGCCTGTTCCGGAGGCTGTACGCCCGCTACCTGGAGGAGGCGGCCCTCCATTACCCCGCCGTGGAAGCGCCGGGGCTCGCCGGAAAGATGGTCCCCCTCGCAGACGGTTGGACGGAGATTGCGGCGGGGCTTAAAGGAATCTCGGAGTCCGGGGACCCCGGGGCGTTCTCCCGGGTCTCGGATCTCCTCCTGCGGCAGGCCGACCGGGAGGAGGCGTTCTGGCGGGAAGTCGCCTCCCTCGTCTGACAGCCGGGGACACTCCTCTCCCGTATTCCGGAGATGAATCAGGAATGTCCCCGGTGAGAGTGTCCCCGCCGCTCCGCGGAACCACCCGCTGCGCTCCTTGGCACCGATAGTGGAGACGCCCCGGGTCCTCGTAATCCAATGCCCTCGCAACCGGTTGCTCGCCCGGCGCCCGCCGCAGGGGAGAAAGAGTTCTTAGGAACGTCCCTGTTCTTGGCTCCCGCTCGCGGAACCCCCCTCCGAGGGTGCGGAGCGGGTACGTGAATGTTACCGGGCCACGTTCCGGAAGTGTCGCCGGACGTACCAGATGATACCTGCCAAGATCACCGCCCCGATCAGCAGGTCGAACTTGTGGAAGTATTCCCGCAGAGTGGGCCACTTTTCCCCCATCACCATCCCGATGTAGGCGAGTCCCAGGCACCAGGGGAGGGAACCGGCAAACGTGTAGATGATGAACCGTTTCATCTCCATCCGCGCGACTCCCGCGGGGAAGGCGATGAAGGTGCGGATGACCGGGAGGAGGCGGGCGAAGAAGACGGTTGCCTCGCCGTGCCGCTCGAACCAGCGGTCCGCCAGGTCGAGATCGTGCCGGGACATGAGGATGTACTTCCCGTACTTTTCGATGAGCGGGCGTCCCCCGTACATCCCCAGGTAGTACGCCGGCACGGAGCCGACGACGCATCCGATCGCCCCGGCCAGCCCCACGGACCAGAGGGAATATTTCCCCAGGAAGACGAGGTAGCCGGAGAACGGCATGATCACCTCGGAGGGGAGCGGGATGCACGCGGATTCGATTGCCATCAGCAAGACGATGCCCGGCAGTCCCATCTGCGAGATCACGTAAATGACGAAAGAGGCAAGCGCCTCGAGAATCCTCGTCACCAAGTGACGGATTTCCTTCCAGGGAGGAAACGGGTCGGGTGCGTTCGGCGCATGGGGGCGAGAATAACAGGAAAGACCAGGCGGGGGGAAGTATTTACGGAGACGGTTTCCCGAGAATCCGGACGAGGACCGCCTCGTTCCCCTTCGGTCCCACGACGTACCGGACGAGCACGCGTTGTCCCCCGGCGACCGATCCCCCGGGGGCCCGGTCGAGTCCGGAAAAATATTCCGTCCGCGGGGTAAGGAGGAACATCATGCTCCCGGTGTCGAGCGATCCGTCCGGCAGGCGCACGTGTTTCAGGTAGAGGATTCCCTCCTCGACGCGCGCGACGGTTCCGCCCACCGCTTTCGGCTCCTCCCCTCGTGCGGTCACCGCGGCAACGAACACGAAGAGGAGGACGATCGTCGCGGCAGCAAGGGTGTCCCGGATCCTGGCGGGATTCCGCATGGCTGTCGCCCCCTCCACACGGTCTTGCTCCGTTCCGCCTGTTGCCGACGCGGGGCTACCCCACTGTGATGTGCGGCGGTCCGAAGCGAAGCGTCGGCTGTGCGTCTCCAACGGGCACCCCCTGTCCTTCTTTTCCGCACGTCCCCAGGCCAAAACCCAGGTCGGACCCGACCATGTCGATCATCGAAAGCGCTTCCGGGCCGTTCCCGGTGATGGTGGCGCCACGCACCGGCTCGCCCTGCCGGCCGTTTTCGATCCGGTACCCCTCGGCCACCTCGAACATGAAGTCGCCGGTCACGGTATTCACCTGCCCGCCGCCCATCTTCCGCACAAGCAACCCCCGGTCCACCGACCGCAAGATTTCCTCGGGCGGCGTCTTCCCTGGAAGGATGATCGTGTTCGTCATCCGGGGCACCGGTTTGTGACGGTACGACTCCCTCCGTCCGTTCCCGGTCGACTTCTCCCCTTGCTTCATCGCCTGGAGCCGGTCGTAGAGGAACCCGTTCAAAATCCCGTCCGAGACAAGGACGGTCCGCCTGCCCGGGGTTCCCTCGTCGTCGATTCCGAACGATCCCCGCTTTCCCGGAACCGTAGCGTCGTCGACGATCGATACGATCGGGCTGGCCACCTGTTCCCCCATCGAATTCTGGTAGACCGACATGCCCCGACGCGCCAGGTCCGCCTCGAGACCGTGGCCGATCGCCTCGTGGACCATCGTCCCCCCCGCTTCGGAGGAAAGCACGACGGGCATCCTGCCGCCTCCGATTTTCCCCGCGGTCAGGCTGCGGACGGCCCTTCCCCCCGCCTTCCTCGCGAGTTCCTCCGGGAGGAACTCCTCGAGAAACTCCCAACCGCGCGTTCCGCCCCCGGTCTCGTACCCCATGGTAAGGCCGGACTCGGTCCCTGCCACGCACTGGACGGTGAGGAGCGTGAAGGTCTGGGTGTCCGATGCGAAGATCCCCGGGTGCGCAGCGACCTCGATTCGTCGTTCGGCCTCCCCGTACGTTGCCCGGACCTGTCGGATCTCCCGGGACATGCCGCGAGCGATACGGTCCATGCCGGTGACGAGGTCGACCTTTTCCCCTATCTTCCGGGACCCCGGAGCGATGCGCACGGCGGACGGTTTGCGGGCTTCGTGAGGGGTGGCGGGAAGGACGGTGGGAACCCCCTTTCCGTTCGCGTACCGCGAAAGGTCCTGCGCAAGGGAGAGGACCGCCCGTTGGTCGCACTCGTTGGTATATGCGTAGAAGGTCTTCTCCCGGAAGATGAGCCGGATTCCTACCCCTGCGTCGGATCCCGACAGGACGCGCTCGATCTTTCCGTCCTCCCGCTGGATCGAAAGCGATTTCACCTCCTCGTAGAACAGCTCACCGTACTCCCCTCCGCGGGACAAAAGCGCGGACAGGATCGGTTCCAGACGCATTGTGGAAAGCATCGGCCCTCCGGGGCAGCGGCCCTCCCGTGTGCGGTCCAGCAGTATGTGCAGGCCGGACGATGGGAGGTTCCCCGCTTTTTGTGTATACTGATTTTACCAAGTGTACCCGAGGGAACGGATGAAAACGAGAATTCTGACGGCGATCCTGGCAGCGACGCTCCTTTTCGCTCCCGACGCTGGTGCATTCCACGGAAACACCACGGCGATCAGCGCACGCCTGCAGGGGCGGGCATATTCCGAATTTATCTCCGGCTACCTGCATTACCGGGAGGGAGACCTGGACGCCGCCCTGGAATCGTACCGCAAGGCCCTCCGCTACCAGGAGGACGAGCCGGATATTCTCTTCGAGATCGCAAACGTCCTCGTGAAGATGGGGAAGCTCCCCGAGGCGAAACGATACCTGGAGGAAGCCCTGGCCGTTGACGAGGGGCATGCCCGCTCCCGCTACCTCCTGGCGGGGATCCTGGCCGCGGCGGGCGAAAAGGAAAAAGCGATTTCCTTGTATTCCCGGACATTGTCCGATGACCCGGACAACGAAGAGGCATATGTCCACCTCTCCACACTTTATGCCGAGAAAGGGGACCTCGTCCGGGCGAACGAGTACCTCACAACCCTGATCGGGAAGAACCCGGATTCCTTCCTCGCCTACTATTACCGGGGAAGGCTCCTGGCCGCCCAGAAGAAGTTCGAAGCCGCGCTCTCCGATTTCGACAAGTCGCTTTCGATCCACCCGTCGTTCGACGGCGCGCTCATCGACTCCGGGGGCGTTCTCGAACTGATGGGGCGCCACGCCGAGGCGGAGGAGAGGTACGAGAGGGCGCTCGAGCTCAACCCGGAAAACCCGTTCATCCGGGAGCGTCTCGGGCGGGTCCTCATCATGGGAAAGAAGATCGACAAGGCGGTCGACCAGTACGAGGAGTTGAAGAAGTTCGCCCACGGGAACCTCGACTTCCGGACGAAGCTCGGGCTTCTCTATCTCGACCGGGACCGGTACGAAGACGCGATTAACGAGTTCCTGTTCGTGCTCGCGGCCCAGCCGGACAACAGCCAGGTACGGTTCTTCCTCGGGACCGCCTACGAAGAAAAGGGGCTGTCCCAGGAGGCCGTGAAGGAATTCCGGTCGATCCCGGAGGAGGCACCGGTGTACCGGGACGCGATGCTCCACGTCGCGATGTCCCTCAGCCGGAGGAAACAGATCGACGAGGCGATCGAGGTGACCGGGAAACTGCGGGAAAAATTCCCGGATGACATACAGCTGATGATCTACCACGGGACCCAGCTGGAGGCGGCAAAGCGCTACCAGGATGCGCTCCTCGTCCTCACCAAGGCGGTGGAGCGGGAGCCGAAAAACGCATCCGCCCGGTTCTCCCTCGGGGTGATCTACGACAAGATGGGAAATCTCGACAAGCTCATCTCGACCATGGAGAAGACGATCGAGCTCGACCCGAACCACGCGACGGCCATGAACT
The DNA here is from genome assembly GCA_041557435.1 of Candidatus Deferrimicrobiaceae bacterium. Classification (GTDB taxonomy): domain Bacteria; phylum Desulfobacterota; class Deferrimicrobia; order Deferrimicrobiales; family Deferrimicrobiaceae; genus JBFFGP01. Next base: position 8,289 of record JBFFGP010000014.1, read on the forward strand.
ACCTCGGGTACACGTATGCGGACAGGAACATGCGGCTCTCGGAAGCCGAATCGCTGATCCGACGCGCCCTGGAGATCCGGCCGAACGACGGGTACTTTCTCGACAGCCTCGCCTGGGTGTACTACCGGAAAGGAGAGTACCAGCGTGCCGAGGCCGAGCTCCAACGGGCCCTCATGTACATCCCAGATGACCCAATCATTCTCGAGCACATGGGGGACATCCTGTCCGGAGAGGGGAAAAAGGAAGAAGCCGCGGTCTATTACGAAAAGGCGATTTCCCACGGGCATGAGAAGCCCGAGGAGATAAAGGGCAAGCTGAACCGGATCCAGAAGGCGGGCTCCACAGCGAAGTGAAGGTGGAACACGCCTCTCCGAAGAACCTCCCGGCAGACTGGGGGAGGCGGGGCGGGGCAGCGTTCTGTGCGGCGTGCGCCGCGGCCGCGGGGATCGTCGCGCTTTCGGCAGGCTGCGCTCCGGCCTGGCAGCGCCTGAACGGAGAGGAAGCCAGGACGGCGGCCGTGTTCTTCGCCTCTACCGCGGACGTTTCCTTCCCCATCCGGACATCGTTTTCGGGGGTCGCCGAAATCTCCGGGCGGACCGTTCCCTTCCTCGCCGGCCTCTACTCCCGTTCGCCTACGGAAGAGACCCTCGGGTTCTACGATCCCATGGGGCGAGCGGTCCTGTTTCTTCGCAACGACGGAGAGAGCGTGTCGGTAACGCGCGGCCCCGCCGCAAAAGAGTTCCCGCCGGGGGACATCCGTCCTCTGGATGCCGGGGCGGTGTCGCTCGGACGTATCCTGTCGGGCGCCCCCGGGTATCCCGCCGCCGGGGGAGAGGCCAGCGTAACGGCGAGCGGGGAGTGGGTACTCGCGGGGAGGGGGCAGACGCTTTTTTCCGATCCGTCGCGACGTCTTCTCTCCCGGGCGGAATATGATGTTTCTGGAAAGCGCGTCACCGTGACGTACCCGGGGAGGGATTCCCCCGGGCCGCCCCGGACGGTGGAGGTCGAGGTAATGGGGAACAAGGTCGTGCTCCGGAGGGACGCGAAATGAAGATCGCCAGAATCGTAGTTGCCGCACTGGCCGTGGCACTGGTTGCCGGATGCGCGAAGAAAGAAAAGGAAGCCGGAGGCGCAGCGGGCACGGGAGCCCCTGCGATCGGCGACGCCATCGTCCAGGGGAGCATCGGGGACGTAAGCGGGTTCCTCACGGCCGTCACCTCCGACTCCGCCTCCCATGCCGCGGCGGGTTACGTCTTTAACGGTCTCGTCCGGTACGACAAGGACCTCAAGCTCGAAGGGGAGCTGGCCGAGTCCTGGGAGGTTTCTCCCGACGGGAAGAAGATCACCTTCCACCTTCGGAAAGGGGTGATGTGGCAGGACGGGAAACCGTTCACGTCGGAAGACGTCCTGTTCACCTACCGGAAGATGATCGACCCGAACACCCCGACCGCCTACGCGGAGGATTTCAAGCAGGTAACGCTCGCCGAAGCCCCCGATCCGCACACGTTCATCGTCGAGTACGAAAAACCGTTCGCCCCCGCTCTTGCCTCCTGGGGAATGCACGTCCTCCCGAAGCACCTGCTCGAGGAGTACCCCGACATCTCGAGAAGCCCCTTGAACAAGAAGCCGTTGGGGACGGGGCCGTTCCGGTTCCTCGAGTGGAAGACCGGGGCGAAGACGGTCTTCGAGGCGAACCCGGACTACTTCGAGGACAGGCCGTATCTCTCCCGCGTCATCACCCGCGTCATCCCGGACCCGGCCACCATGTTCCTGGAGCTCAAGTCCGGCGGGATCGACATGATGGGGCTTACTCCCATCCAGTACACGAGGCAGACGAAGACGGAAGAGTTCCGGAAATCGTTCAACAAGTACCG
>JBFFGP010000015.1:0-9684 GCA_041557435.1 Candidatus Deferrimicrobiaceae bacterium
GAACGGGACGCGCGGGGGCGCATCATCGTCCCGGCGGACTCGCCGACCGAGGTCAATTCGGAGGGGCACTCCGTGTCCCTCACCATCGACCGGAACATCCAGCACGTGGCCCAGGCCGAACTCATGGAGGTTGTGAAAAAGTACAAGGCCCGCGGCGGTACGGCACTCGTCATGCAACCCAAAACCGGGGAGATCCTCGCGATGGCGAGTCTCCCCACCTTCAACCCCAACCGTCTCTCCGCGGCCCGGCCGGAAGCAAGGAAAAACCGGGTGATCACCGATTGCATCGAGCCGGGGTCGACCTTCAAGGTGTTCACGCTGGCCTCCGCGCTGGAGCTGGGCGCGATCGACATCCGCGACAAAATTTTCTGCGGGAACGGAACGCACCGGTACGCGGGCCGGGTGATACACGACACCCACAAACATGGATTGCTCGCGGTTCCCGATGTGATCAAGGTCTCGAGCAACATCGGGATGATCAAGATCATGGAGAAGATGGACCCGGAACGGTACTACGACATGATCCAGGTTTTCGGGTTCGGGGCGAAGACGGGTGTGGAGCTTGTCGGGGAATCGCGCGGCCTGATGTTCCCCCGCAGCAAGTTCAGCCGGATTCGCCGTGCAACCGTCTCCTTCGGACAGGGGATCGCCGTCACACCCCTCCAGCTGGCATCCGCGATGGCTTCCGTCGTGAACGGCGGGAAGATGATGAAACCGTTCCTCGTGAAGGAGATCGCGGACCCGGAGGGGAGGGTGGTCTACCGCGGCGAACCGAAGGAGCTCCGGAGGACGATCTCCCCGAAGACGTCGGCGCAGATGAGAAAGATTTTGGGAAAAGTGGTGCAGGAGGACGGCACTGGCTCCCAGGCGCGCATCAAGGGCTTTCTCGTAGGCGGGAAAACGGGTACGGCGCAGAAGGTGGAGGTGGGGGAAGGCCGATACTCCGCGGATAAGCGGATCGCCTCCTTTATCGGATTCCTCCCCCTGCAGGATCCCAAGCTTCTCATCCTCGTCGTGATCGACGAACCGAAAGGGGAAGTGTACGGCGGCGTGGTCGCCGCCCCCGCATTCAACCGGATTGCAGTGAAAACAGCCTACTACCTGGGGGTCACCCAGACGGAGCCGGTTGGGAAGGACGTGGCCAGAGCGGTCCGGGAGGAGACCGGACCCGCGGGCGTTCGAATGACCCGCGTGGGCATGATGGGGTCCGGAGAGAGCGCGCTGGTCATGCCGGACATCCGGGGCCTGAGCATGGGCAGGGTGGTCGACCTCATGGGACGATATTCGGTGAGGCTCAAGCTGGTCGGTACGGGATTGGCGAAAACCCAGTCCCCCTCGCCCGGCAGGATCCTCGTCCCCGGCACGGAGTGCGCCGTGACCTTCAGGACAGAGTAAGGCGAAAGATGAGGTTAGCGAATGTCCTTGCAGGGATCACACAGGTCGAAGCTTCTCTCGGGTCGCTCGAGATCGGCGGTATTTCCATCGATTCCCGCAAGACCCGGCCCGGCGACCTGTTCGTCGCCATCCGCGGAGAGCGTGCGGACGGCCACTCCTTCCTCGATGCAGCGGCGCGGGCGGGTGCAGCGACGGCCCTCGTAGAGCGGGATATTTCCCCCCCGCCGCTGCCCCTCCTTCGGGTGGCCTCGACATCGGCGGTCCTTCCCGCCGTGGCGGTTCGATTTTACGGAGATCCGTCGGCTTCTCTCGCGGTAATCGGGGTCACGGGCACCAACGGCAAGACGACAGTCACCTACCTTCTCGAATCGATCCTGGAAGCAGCAGGGATCAAAGCGGCCGTGATCGGTTCGATCAATTACCGACTGGCAGGGGAGGTTCTGCGAACGGGACTGACCACTCCCTTTCCCCACGAGCTCCAGGAGGTGATGGCTGCCGCGGTGTCCGCGGGCGCAAGCCACTTCGTGATGGAAGTGTCGTCGCACAGCACGGCGCAGGGAAGGGTAGAGGGGGTTCGGTTCGACGCGGGACTGTTCACGAATCTGTCCCACGACCACCTCGACTTCCATGGGGATATGGAATCGTACTTTCAAGCCAAAGCACGGTTTTTCAGGGAGTTTCTCCCCGCGGGGGGAAAACGGGCGGGGATGGCCGTAAACGCGGACGATCCGCACGGGGCGATGCTCGCAAAGGAGTTTCCCGGGACCATGACCTTCGGGTTTTCCCGGGAGAGCACGGTGCATCCTCTCTCGGTGAAGATGACGTGGGAGGGGACCCGCCTTTCCCTTGCAACCCCCGTGGGGCCCCTGGATCTTCGGGCGAAGATCGTCGGGGGCGTAAACGCGTCGAATATCATGGCGGCCGTCTGCGGGGCGATCCTGCTCGGCGTCCCTCCCGGAGCGATCCGTGACGGGGTCGAGAAATTGCCGGCGATCCCCGGGAGGATAGAGGAGATTCCGAACGACCGCGGTATCCACATCGTCGTGGACTACGCCCACACACCCGACGGACTCGACCGACTGCTCACCTCCCTCGGGGAGCTTGCCGAGGGGAGGCTGATCACCGTTTTCGGCTGCGGGGGGGACCGGGACCGGGCCAAACGGCCGGAGATGGGGCGGATCGCGACGCGCAGGTCCGACGTGGTGATCATTACTTCCGACAATCCCCGGAACGAAGACCCCGAAGCGATTCTATCGGACATCTCCCCGGGGGTCGTCGCGGAAGGGTACCGGGAGGCGAAGGAGCCCGTTCCTTGGGATGAGGGATATTTCGTGGTGATTCCGGACAGAAAATCGGCTATCGCCCGGGCGCTCGAGATCGCCCGGCAGGGAGACACGGTCGCGGTAGCCGGGAAAGGACACGAGAATGTCCAGCTCATCGGGGACCGGCGCCTGCCGTTCGACGACAGGGAAACGATCCGGGCGATCCTCACCCGTGACGGGTAGGTTGACGCTTGGGGACGTGATCGGGGTCCTCCACCCGCAGCGGGGAGGAGGGCGGCTGGTAGCCCGCGACCCCGTCGGTCCCGTGACCACCGACAGCAGGGAAGTAACGCCGGGAGCGTTTTTCGTCGCCATTGCCGGGGAGCGGGTTGACGGCGCCGGTTTCGTGGAGGAGGCGATCCGCAAAGGGGCGCAGGCGGCGATCGTGTCGGAGGAGGGAGCGCGACTGGTCCCCCCCAGGATACTAAACGAGAACCCGGTGTTCGTCGTGCGCAATTCCGTCGAGGCGCTGGGGGACCTGGCAAGGGCGCATCGGGAGCGGCTGCGCCACATTCCCCTCGTGGGAATCACGGGCAGCTCCGGCAAGACGACCGCGAAGGAGATGCTCGCGGGGCTTCTTTCCCGGAAAAGGAACGTTCTGAAGAATCCCGGGAACCGGAACAACCTGATCGGAATGCCGCTGGCGCTGCTTGCGCTCTCCGGGGACCATGACGTCGCGGTGCTGGAAATGGGCACGAACCAGCCGGGGGAGATTGCGAGACTCGGGGCGATCGCCGCGCCCGACGTGGGAGTCCTGACGAATATCGGGCCCGCACACCTGGAAGGTCTGGGGAGCATGGAGGGGGTGGCCCGGGAGAAGGGCGACCTGTACCGGTCCCTCTCCGGGTCGGGGACGGCCGTTGTGAACGCGATGGACCTGCGGGTTATGCGGGAGGCGGGACGCTGCCCGGCCGCGAAGATCTATTACGGCGTGGCGCTAAACGAAGTCTCGGGGCGTGTGCTGTCCATGGACGACCGGGGGATGCGGATCTCGGTCCGGACCCCTTCCGGGGAATTCACCTCGTCCCTCCCGCTTGCGGGCGAGCATAACCTCCTCAACGCGCTGGCCGCCGCCGCGGCCGCATACGCCCTGGGCTTGCGCCCGGAGGATATGGAGGAGGGGTTCGGTTTCATGGCTCCCATCCCCGGGAGGGGCCGCTTTGTCCCCCTGCGGGGAGGGGGCTTCCTCCTGGACGACACCTACAACGCGAACCCCGCCTCCGTGGAGGCGGCCCTGCGGACACTGATGGCGCTCCGGCGCGGGCGGCGATGCGTATTGGTCCTGGCGGACATGCTCGAATTGGGGGAGGCCTCCGCCGTCTCCCATTTCCGGATCGGTCACCTGCTCGCCGGGATGGAACCGGACCTCCTGTTCACCCAGGGGACCGAGGCGGAGTCGATCGCCCGCGGCGCCCGGGAGGGCGGGATGGACCCCGGCCGGATCGCGCACGTCGGGGACCGGGAGGCCCTGTGCGAAGCGGTATCTGGCGCGTTGCGGGAAGGAGACGTTATCCTGATAAAGGGATCCAGGGGAATGCGGCTCGACGAGGTTGCCGCTGCCGTGGAAAAGGAGTGGGCGTAGTCCGATGCTGTACCATCTTCTCTACCCGCTGCACGTGGACTATTCGTTCTTCAACGTGTTCCGGTACATCACCTTCCGCACGATCTATGCAGCGATCACGGCGCTCCTTCTGTCCTTCATCATCGGACCGTGGCTGATCCGCGAGCTCGGGTCCCATCAGATCGAGCAGACGATCCGGAGGGACGGGCCGGAAAGACACCTCGCCAAGGAGGGAACCCCCACGATGGGAGGGCTGTTGATCGTCCTGGCCATCGTGATCCCGACCCTGCTATGGGCGAACCTCACGATCTCCTACATCTGGATCGCCGTATTCGTGACCCTCGGATACGGCGGCATCGGGTTCCTGGACGACTACAAGAAGGTCATACGGAAGGACCCCCATGGCTTGCGCGGGATGACCAAATTCACGGGCCAGATCCTTCTCGCCGGGGTAGCGGCGATGATGATCTACATGGACATCGGAATTCAGGACAAAGTGAGCATCCCCTTTTTCAAGAAACTCAACCCCAGCCTGGGGATTCTGTACATTCCGTTCGTCATTTTCGTGATCGTGGGGGCGTCGAACGCCGTAAACCTGACCGACGGGCTCGACGGGTTGGCCATCGGCCCCTCCATTATCGCAGCCGGGACCTACATGCTGTTCGCGTACCTCACCGGGCACGTGAAAATCGCGAACTACCTGAATATCCCCTATGTTCCGGGGGTCGGGGAGCTCACCATCTTCTGCGGCGCCATGGCGGGGGCCGGGATCGGATTCTTGTGGTTCAACACCTATCCTGCCCAGGTGTTCATGGGGGACACCGGCTCGCTGTCCATCGGTGCGGCGATCGGCGTCGTGGCCGTGATGGTGAAGCAGGAGATCGTACTGGTCCTGGTGGGAGGGGTGTTCGTAATGGAGGCTCTCTCGGTGATCTTCCAGGTATTCTCCTACAAGACCACGCGGAAGCGGATTTTCCGGATGGCGCCGGTCCACCACCATTTCGAACTCAAGGGATGGGCGGAGCCGAAGATCATCGTCCGGTTCTGGATCATCTCGATCATCCTGGCGCTTTTGGCCATCAGCACGCTCAAGATACGGTGATATGGACGCCTTCGGAGGGAAAAACACGTTCGTGATCGGGGCCGGGAGGTCGGGATTCGCCTCGGCTCTCCTCCTCCTGCGCGAGGGGGCCAGGGTCTCGCTGTTCGACGAGCGTCCGAAGGAGGACGTGGAGCGGTCTCTCGGGCACCCCGTCCCTCCGCAGATTGCCTTCGTCCACGGCAGGATGCCCGAGAAGGCTGCGCTGGGGGCGGATCTCGTGGTCCTCTCCCCCGGGGTTCCGCGGGAGAAAATCCCTCTCCAAACGCTGGCCCGCGCCGGGACGCCCGTATGGGGAGAACTGGAGCTGGGGTTTCGCCGGTTTTCCGGAAAAGTGGCCGCCGTTACGGGGACGAACGGCAAATCGACGGTCACCACGCTTCTGGGCCAGATGGCGTCCCACGTCTTTCCCCGTGTATTTGTCGGGGGAAACCTGGGAACCCCTTTCATCGAGGCGGGCGGCGAGACGCACGACTGGGCCGTCGTGGAGGTCTCGAGCTTCCAGCTGGAGACGATCGAGTCCTTCCGGCCTTCCGTCGCCGTTCTCCTGAACATCACCGAGGACCATCGGGACCGCTACCCTGATTTTCCCTCCTACGCCGACGCGAAGATGAAAATATTCCGGAACCAGGGTCCGGGCGACACGGCGGTCGTGAACGTCGACGACCATGAGGTTTCTTCCCGGCTCTCCATGATCACGGCCGGGCAGATCCCGTTTTCCCCCTCCCGGGCGCTTGACGTGGGCGTGTCCCGGGAAGGGGAGGAGATGGTCTACCGGGACGGCTCCGTCGAGGAGCGGTACCCGGTTCTCATTCTCCAGGTCCGGGGGGCCCAGAACGTGGAGAACGCCATGGCTGCGATCGCGGCGGCCCGCACCATGAAGATTTCTCCCGATGTCGTCTGGGAATGCATGCGGGCCTTCCGGGGCTTGCCGCACCGGGCGGAATTCGTCCGCAAGGTGCGAGAGGTGTCCTACATCAACGATTCGAAGGGGACGAACGTGGGAGCGGTAGTCAAGTGCCTGGAGGGGTTCTCGGAGCCCGTGTGGCTGATCGCCGGCGGGAAGGACAAGGGACTGGACTTCCGTCCCCTCCGCGAGACCCTCGCGCGCAAGGCCCGCGCGGCGATCCTGCTGGGGGAGGCCCGGGACCGCATGGCGCAGGAACTTTCGGGAACGGTGCCTCTTCTGGGGGCCGACTCCCTGGACGAGGCGGTCCGCGCGGCCGCCGCCAACGCGCGCCCGGGCGACGTCGTCGTCTTCTCCCCGGCCTGCTCGAGCTTCGACATGTTCCGCAGTTTCGAGGAGCGGGGCGAGGCGTTCCGGGAGGCGGTTATGGGGCTGTCGGAATGAACATCGGGAAACGGCACGAGAACCTGATTCTCTCCCTCTGCACGCTGATACTCGTGGGGCTGGGGGCCGTGATGGTGTACAGCGCTTCGTCGGTGATGGCGGAAGCATCCGAGAGGCTCGGGCACGACGCGGCGTACTATTTCAAGCGGCAGGTACTGTTCCTCGTCCTGGGAATCTCCCTTGCGCTTTTTCTCTCCCGGATCGACTACGACATCTTCCGCAGGAACATCCTGGCCCTCATGGCAGGGACCCTCGTGCTCCTGGTCCTGGCCCACGTTCCCGGGATCCGGCACACGGCCAACGGGGCGTCCCGATGGATCGACTTGAGACTGTTCACTTTCCAGCCCTCCGAGCTCGCCAAGTTCTCCCTCATCGCCTATTTGGCATATGCCATCGACCGGAGGGGGGAGAACTTCCGGGAAGGCTGGGGAGCGTTCCTGCCGATGATCGCGGTCCTGGTCCTTTACGTGGTTGTGATCCTCAAGGAGCCGGACTTCGGGATGGCGGTGGTCATAACCGCTTCGTGCATGGCGCTGCTGTTCATCGCCGGATTTCCGTGGAAACTTCTCGCGGGATGCGGCTTCGCGGGAGTATTGGGCGTAGGTCTGGCGATCGCCGCGAGACCATACCGGATGGCGCGCCTTTCTGCCTTCTTCGACCCGTTCTCCCAGGCGCAGGCATCAGGATACCAGGTAGTGCAGTCCCTGATTGCCTTTTCGAACGGAGGGTTCTTCGGGACGGGGATCGGCGCCGGGAAGCAGAAGCTCTTCTACCTTCCGGAGGTGCACACGGACTATATCTTTTCCGTCATCGGAGAGGAGCTCGGGTTCGCGGGAGTCGTCGTCGTGGGCGCCTGCTTCATGACGCTTGTCTGGGTGGGGTTCCGGATCGCAAAGCGCGCCCGCGACCCGTTCGGAAAGTACATCGCGTTGGGAGTGTCGATCGTGATCGGCGTGCAGGCGCTGGTGAACATGATGGTGGGCCTGAAGATGCTCCCCCCCAAGGGGATGGTTCTGCCTTTCTTAAGCTACGGGGGAAGCTCGCTGATCCTCCATCTCGCGGCGATCGGAGTCCTCACCAACATCTCGATGAAAGGAGCGGAAGGTATTGTCGCTGACCCTGTTGATCGCAGGCGGGGGAACCGGCGGGCACGTGTTCCCGGGGATAGCGCTTGCTGAGGCATTCCTCTCCCTCGTTCCGGGAGGTTCCGTCAGCTTCGTCGGGACGGAACGGGGCCTCGAGGCGAAGGCGGTGCCTGCACGGGGCCTCGAGATCGATTTTGTCCCCTCCGGCCAGGTGCGCGGCAAGGGGGCTGACGGTCTGCGGGGAATGGCGGAGATGGTCGGGGGGCTTGGCGCTTCGGTCTCGGTTCTGCGCCGCAGACGCCCCGCCTTCGTGTTCGGTGTCGGGGGGTATGCCTCCGTGCCGGTGTCGCTGGCAGCGGCCGCCATACGGATCCCGCTTTTCCTCCAGGAGCAGAACGCCGTCCCCGGGAGGGCAAACCGCATGCTCAGAAAAATCGCAAGGCGCGTGTACACGGGATTCGCGGGAGCGGTTCCGTACTTCCCGTCCGGGCGGGCGTCGGTGTCCGGAAACCCCGTCCGGCGGGAAATCGTGGAGGCTGCCGTCATGTCGAGGAGTTGCTCCCCGCCTCCCGCGCCTTTCACCGTCTTCGCGACGGGGGGGTCCCAGGGGGCAAGGGCGATCAACGAGCTCGTACTGGGGATGGGGCGGGCCGTGATGAGCGGGAGAGAAGAAATGCGGTTCCTCCTGCAGACCGGCGAACGGGAGTTTTCCACCGTGGAAGGGGTCGTGAAGGAGGAGGATCTCCCCATCGAGCCATTTCCCTTCACGGACCGTATCGGGGAGGTTCTCGCCCGTTGCCACGCCGTTCTGATGCGGGCCGGGGCCCTCTCCCTCGCGGAGGCGGCACTGTTCGGGAAACCGTGCGTGTTGATCCCGTATCCCTTTGCCGCAGACCGCCACCAGGAGAAAAACGCCGAGGAGTTCTGCGCGGAAGGAGGCGGGATCTGGATCCGGCAGGAGGAGGCGTCCGTGGAGAAGGTTACGGAGAGGTTCTCCCTTTGGGTTACGGATGGCGAACGAAGAAAAGCGGCGGAAGAGGCTGCCGCCAGGTTCTCCCGGCCGGATGCGGCGCCGGAGATCATTCGGTCGGCACTGGGTGAGATGAGGAGAGGAATGGGCGGAAGTGTATAGGAAAGAGCTGCGAATCCACTTCGTCGGAATCGGCGGGATCGGCATGAGCGGAATCGCGGAGCTCCTGCTGAACTTAGGCTACCGCGTCACCGGTTCGGATCTGCGGGTATCCGACATCACGGAGCGGCTTGTCGGTCTCGGTGCGGAGATCCGGCTTGGGCACGCCGCCGGCCACATTCCGGACGACGTCCACGTGGTGGTCGTTTCCTCGGCCATCCGGCCGGATAACGAGGAAGTGATCGAGGCCCATCGCCGGAAGATCCCGGTCATACCCCGGGCGGAGATGCTCGCCGAGCTCATGCGGATGAAATACGGCATCGCCATCGCGGGAACGCACGGCAAGACAACCACGACCTCGATGGTGGCCACCATTCTTGCGACGGCCGGGTGGGACCCCACAGCCGTCGTGGGGGGGAAGTTGAACAGCCTCGGATCCAACGCCAAGCTCGGGTCCGGGGATTTTCTGGTGGCGGAGGCCGACGAGAGCGACGGGTCGTTCGTGCGGCTGTCTCCCACGGTGGCGGTGGTGACCAACATCGATGCGGAGCACCTCGACTACTACTCGGGCATCGGGCAGATCAAGGAGACGTTCCTCCACTTCCTCAACAAGGTTCCCTTCTACGGGTTCGCCGTCCTGTGCGTGGATCATCCGAACGTGCAGGAGCTCATCCCGGCGATTCAGAAGACCTACGTCACCTACGGCTTCTCCCTGCAGGCGGATTACCGGGCGGACGAGGTC
>JBFFGP010000016.1:0-9409 GCA_041557435.1 Candidatus Deferrimicrobiaceae bacterium
CAGCGCACTCTACCGGATCGGCGGGACGGAGGCGATCGGCTTCATCCACCAGGCCAAGGGATCGAGACGCAAGGCCGTCCGATCCCATTGCGAGGAGCTGCTAAGCAGCCTGACGAGGACCCGATGAAGGACAGACAGGATCTCTTCGGCTTGATCCTGGACTTCGCCCAGGCGATCCAGGCGACCGGGATCTACCCGGAACATCACCAGCGGGTACAGCAATTGCTCGCCCGCCTCCACTCGCGGATCGGTCGCGTAACGGCGGCAATCGGCACCATACACGTCGGCATCATCGGGGACCACTTCGTCGTCGACGAGTTCCCGTTCCTGGAGATGAACCCCGCGCTGAGAAAATTCCTCCGGGACATCCGCGAGAAGGGAATCGAGAAATTCTCCCTCCAGGAGGGATTGACATTCGGGGAGCTCAAGCGTTTCGTCTACTTCCTTGCCACCGGCAAGGAGGAGGCATCGGAGACGAAATGGGAGCGTATCTCCTACGGCAACATCCAGGCCATCGGAGAGACGGAAGAGATCCCGCAGGAGCTTAGGGAATCCCTTCCTCGCTCCCACCTCCTGTCCGGGGCGACCGAAGTCCTCAAGGATCTTCTCCGGTCGTTGGCGCAGGAGGGCAAAGGAAAGTCGATTTCGCAGGGGCGGGACATCGTGGCCAGCGTGATGAAGGGGATCCGCCAGGACGCCTTCCTCATCCACCGGCTCATGCAGCTCCAGTCCCATGACGACTACACTGTGACCCACTCCCTCAATGTCTGCGCGATCGTCGTGGGCCAAGCCAGGATGCTCGGGATCCCGGAGGAACAAATCCAGGAGATCGGGCTCGCCGCCATGCTGCACGACATCGGGAAGGAGATGATCCCTGCGGAAATCCTGCAGAAGCCCGGGGCGATCAACGACTCGGAATTCGCTCGGGTGGTGGAACATCCCGTCCTCGGGGCGAACATCCTTCGAAAGCTCGACTGCGGCTCCGACCTACCGATGATCGTCAGCTTCGAGCACCACATCAAGTACAATTATTCGGGGTACCCCAAGACGGCCACGCGGGAGCCTCTCCACCCGGTCTCCTACATGACGCAGATCGCGGACGTCTATGACGCCCTTCGCACATACCGGCCTTACCGGAAGACGATGGACATGGAAACGACGCTGTCGATCATGGACCGCGGGCGGGGCACGGAGTTCGAGCCGGTGTACTACGACAACTTCCTCAGGATGCTGTTCGCCGATCAGGCGGGCGCGGGGGCGTAGACGCTCTCGGCCTCGGCGACCAGGCGTTCGATGAGATCCCGGACCGTGGGGATATCCCGGATCTTCCACACGTTCTCCCCGGCGAACACCAGCCCATCCTCCGTGTTTCCGTCCCGGGACATATCCAGGCGATCGATGATGCAGAACGTATGGTTGCAGCTCTTCAGGCAGTTCCTCTTGCACTCGCCGTCGTAGACGTTCTCCCCCCCGAACAGCCGTTCCAGGAAGGGGTTCCGGATGGCCCTTCCGGGGAGTCCCACGGGGGAGTCCAGCAGGGTGATGTCCTCTTTCCGGGCGTTCAGATAGGAGTTCTTGAAGGAATCCGGGACATCGCACTCCTTGGTCAGGACGAACCGCGTCGCCATCTGGACGCCGTCCGCCCCGAATTGCCCCAGCATCTCGGCAATCTCGTAACCGTCCGTGATCCCCCCCGCTGCGATCAAGGGAACCTTCTTCACGACTTTCCGGATTTCCGGGAAGAGTTCGCGCAGCGGCCTGTCTGTACCGAGATGTCCTCCCGCCTCTTTCGCCTCGACCACGATGGCGTCCGCCCCGCATTTTTCGGCGAGCTTGCCGAATTCTGGGGAGGAAACGATGGAAACGATCGGGACGTTGTGGTCCTTTCCGATCTTGAAGACGTCGCGGGAAAATCCGGCGCCGGTGACGATCATGTCCACCCCGGCCTCGATCGACGCCATCACGGTCTCCATGAATTGGCGGATGGCGAACATGATGTTGACGGCGATGATCCCACGCGTCATCCGCTTCGCCCGGCGGATGTCCTCCTTAAGTTCCTCGATCGGGATCCCCGATCCCCCGATCGTTCCGATGCCGCCGCACTCCGCCACCGCGGAGGCGAGCGACGAGGTCGATATGCGCACGGACATGCCCCCCTGGATGACCGGGATCCGCGCCGTAAACCGTCCGATCGTAAGCTCCGGAAGTTTCACACGTCCCCCCCGAACGTAATGGCCCATTGTAACGGGAAACCTTCTTCGATGGAACCGGTTCGGGTGAATTTTCAGGCGGGGCGCGAAACGGCCCTCCCACACGGATCCACGAGGGCAAATTATACCACCGTAGAACCGTGCCGGTCATGAATGGGGATCTAAGGATCTTTCACGATCCGGATGCTGGTATAATACCGCCATTCACGAATCTTCCCGATGGGGAAGTAAGGGAGAGTGCCATGCGGCGACCCTCTCCGGTGCACGATGCGATATAAGGCGGGAAATGTCGGCAGGGTCGTGCTTGCCAGGTTCGACCACGGGGAGCAGGTGGTGCCGGCGCTCGCAGGCCTCTGCGAAACGGAAGGGATTTCAGCGGGATGGTTCTTCCTTTTCGGGGCGATCCAGGGAGGCAGGCTTGTCGCCGGCCCCCGGAATGCCTCCCTTCCGCCGGAACCGGTATGGCAGGATTTCAAGGACCCGTTCGAGATCGTCGGGATGGGAAGCATCGCTGCAGGTTGCGGCCCCCCCTCGATCCACCTGCACGCCTCCCTCGGGAGGGGAAAAGAGGTCCTGACCGGGTGCATCCGAAGGGAGGGAGCGGTGTTCCTCGTGGTCGAGGCGATGGTCCTCGAAATTCTGGGCGTTCGCGCCAAAAGGTCCCCGGACAAGCCTTCCGGGCTGGAGCTTCTCACCGTTGAATAACAGAATCTCCATCCGGCTGCTGCGAAGCGGCAGTTCCGGAAACATCATGCTCGTCGAATTCGGGGGCACGGTTCTCTTGGTAGACGCCGGCCTGCCCTCACAGCGGGGACTCGTCCAGGCGCTCTCCGAGGCCGGATATACGTGGGAGGATATCGACGCCTTGCTGGTCTCCCACCTCCACGGGGACCATATCCATCCGTCCGCCGTTGCCTGCTGCGCCCGTCACGAGGTACCGATTCTCCTGCACGAGAAGAACGTCCGGCCGTTTACCCGCAGGATCCTCCCCCGGTCCGCCCTGTCGGGACCGCTTTGCACCTTCGACGAAGAGGAGTTCACCGTCGGAATGATCCGCGTGCGTCCTTTCCCTGTCCCCCACGACGCCGAAGGGGTGACATGCGGCTTCCTCCTCTCAGGCCGCGCGGCGAGCGGGGAGATCCGCGTCGCCGTCGCCACCGACCTGGGCCACGGGGGGAACGGTCTCTTCGAGGAATTCGTCGACAGCGATCTCATTCTGATCGAATCGAATTACGATGCTGGAATGCTCGCGGCGAGCCCTCGCCTGGACCGGGCGAGGGTGGACTCGGAAGTGGGGCACCTGTCCAATGAACAAGCGGGAAAATTCCTCGCCCGGGTGTTCCTCGAGAGCAAGACCCTGCCGCAGGCGGTCGTCCTATGCCACCTGAGCGCGGATCACAACACCCCGGCGAAGGCGGTCGGGACGGTCCAGGATATCCTCTCCCGCTACGGGTTCAGCCATATCCCCCTCCACGCAGCCCGCCGGAACGGACCGTCGCCCCGGTTCTTCGCGGTGGCTACGCCGGGGAGATGAATATATACTCGGGAAATAACAACACATGGATTCCAAGGGAGCCCCGATGAGGAAATTCCTCTGTCTTGCCGTCGCTTTGGCGTTCCTTTCGGCACTCTATCCGGGTTGCACCGGGATGGAGCAGACCGTGCGCGACAGACCGAAGACGACCATCGGGGCCGGAGCCGGCGTCCTGGGGGGCGCCGTCGTCGGGGGAATCATCGGGGGGAAACGGGGCGCGTTGATCGGCGGCCTCCTCGGAGGGCTGGCGGGCGGCGCCGTCGGCCATTACCTCGATCAACAGGAGAAGGACCGCACGCAGACCAGCCGGGAGTACGCATACTCTCCCCGCCAGGGGATCAGGCTGAAAATCGAGACGCTGCGCGCCAACCCCGAATCGCTCGCCCCCGGGGAAACGGTGAACATCAACCTGACCTACGCGGTCCTCACCCCCTCCGAGGACCAGCAGGTCCTCGTCAAGGAGACGCGGGAGATCCTGGTGAATGACACCCTGGTCGGCCAGACGTCGATCGAAATCTCCCGTGAGGGAGGAACCTGGAGGAGCACCGTTCCCGTGACGCTGCCCGCCACCGCCGCCCCCGGGAACTACCGGGTCGTGGCCTCCGTGGAGACCGCCGGCAGCAAGAAGGATGTCGTGGAGACATTCTTCCGGGTCCAACCGTAACGCGTTTCCGAAAACTATTTTTCCGAGCGGGGGGATCATGTCGAAAGACCAGCCGATGGAAATCCAGGTCGCGCTGCCCGAGCACTTAAGAGGCGGCTCGTATTCGAACAACATGATCGTCACGCACACGAAAGAGGAGTTCCTGCTCGATTTCCTCCTGGTCGCCCCGCCGTCCGGCACCGTGGTCTCCCGGATCATTCTGAGCCCGGGGCACATCAAGCGGGTGGTGGCCGCCCTCCAGGAGAACATCGCCAAGTACGAAGCCATGCACGGCATCATCCAGGCCGCGGAGGAGCCGAAGGGGAAGATCGGCATCAATTAGCCGTCGCCCCCGCCTCCCTTAACCCACCTCGCCTTTTTGGGAGAGGATCCTTTTCCTATACATTACAATGAACCACATGCCAGGAACCGTTTGTAAGGAAGACATCGAGCGACTCGCAAAGGCCAGGCACTGGAACCCGTTCTCGATTCTCGGGCCGCACATCGTATCGCTGGGAGCGGGAAAAGCGGTCGCCATCCGGGCCATCCTTCCCGATGCGGCCCGCGCCTTCGTGCTCGCATTCCCGGACGAAAAGAATCTCCGCACGGAGATGCGACGGCTTCATCCCGCAGGCATCTTCGAGGCGGTCTTCCCCGATCGGGAAGTTCCGTTTCCCTACCGGATCGAGATCGAAAACGACGAGGGCCATTGCTGGCAGCAGGAAGACCCGTACGCCTTCGACTGCGTCCTCTCCGACTTCGACATTCACCTCCTCGGGGAGGGGACCCATCTCGAGCTGTACCGGAAGCTCGGGAGCCACCTGGCGGAGATGGAGGAGGTGTCTGGGGTCACGTTCGCCGTGTGGGCCCCCAACGCCGAGCGTGTGTCCGTGGTGGGGGACTTCAACAGCTGGGACGGCCGCCGGCACCCGATGCGCAACCGGGGGGAATGTGGCATCTGGGAGATATTCATCCCCGGCCTGGGAGAGGGGGAGATCTACAAGTATGAGATCCGCTCCCGGGAGACGGGGGATCTGTTCCTCAAGGCCGACCCCCATGCCTTCCGGTACGAGCACCCGCCGCGAACGGGCTCGATCGTTTGCGACATCGACGGATACTCCTGGGGGGACGACAAGTGGATGGCCCGCAGGCGCACGGGGAATCTTCTGGAGGAGCCCATCGCGGTCTACGAAGTCCACCTCGGGTCGTGGAAGCGGAAGGGAGGGGAAAGCCCCGGCTATCTTTCGTACCGGGAACTGGCGGACGATCTCGTCCCCTACGTCCGGGAGATGGGGTACACGCACATCGAGCTTCTCCCCGTCACGGAGCATCCTTTTGACGGCTCGTGGGGGTATCAATCGCTTGGGTTTTTCGCCCCTACCTCCCGCCACGGCCTCCCGCACGACTTCATGGCCTTCGTCGACCGTTGCCACCGGGAGGGGATCGGGGTCCTCATCGACTGGGTCCCCGCCCACTTCCCGAAGGACGCCCACGGGCTCGCATTCTTCGATGGGACGCACCTCTACGAGCACGCGGACCCGAGGAAGAGGGAGCACCGGGACTGGGGGACCTTGATCTTCAACTACGGCCGCCGGGAGGTGGCAAACTTTCTCCTCTCGAGCGTCCTGTTCTGGCTGGAGAAGTACCATATCGACGGCCTGCGCGTGGACGCGGTGGCCTCCATGCTCTACCTCGACTATTCAAGAAACCCCGGAGAATGGATCCCGAACGAGTTCGGCGGGAACGAGAACCTGGAGGCGATCGCCTTCCTGCGCCGGATGAACGAGATCGTGCATGCCCGGTACCCGGGGGCGGTGACGGTCGCGGAGGAGTCGACCGCCTGGCCGGCCGTCTCGCGCCCGGTCTATCTGGGGGGCCTGGGGTTCACCCTCAAGTGGAACATGGGGTGGATGCACGACATGCTCGAGTTCATCAGCAAGGCCCCCATCCACCGGAAGTACCACTTCGGGACCCTCACCTTCGCGCTCCTCTACGCGTTCCACGAGAACTTCGTCCTGCCCTTCTCCCACGACGAGGTCGTCCACATGAAGCGCGCGATGCTGGACAAGATGCCGGATTCCGACCTCTGGGAGAAGTTCGCGAACCTGCGGCTGCTCTACGCCTACATGTACGGCCACCCCGGGAAAAAACTGCTTTTCATGGGGAGCGAGTTCGGCCAGTGGGAGGAGTGGAACCACGATCTTTCCCTGCAGTGGGATCTCCTGCAGTGGGACTCCCACCGGGGAATCCAAGCGTTTCTGCGGGAACTGAACCTCTTGTACCGGACCTGTCCCGCTCTCCACGAAATCGACTTCCGCCCGGATGGGTTCGAGTGGATCGATTTCCGGGACGTGGACAGCAGTATCGTCTCCTTCCTGCGCCGGGGGAAGGACCCTTCCGATATCATCGTGTGCGTGTTCAACTTCACCCCCGTGGTCCGGGAGGCGTACCGGGTCGGCGTGCCCGTCCCCGGATTTTACGTCGAAGCGATCAACAGCGACGCACCCGCCTTCGGCGGCAGCAACGTGGGCAACGGTGGGGGGGTGACCGCGGAGCCGATCCCGTGGATGGGCCGGCCGTTTTCTCTCTCCCTAATGATTCCTCCGTTGGGGGCCCTGTATTTTCGGCCCGAGGAAACCTTGGATCGTCGCCCGCCCCGATGAGAACGGCCCTCCCGCCGGAGATCCAGCCGGCGCACGCCTCCACCTTTCAGGCGTTGCGCCACCGGAACTTCCGTCTCTGGTTCTTCGGTCAGCTCACCTCCCTCGTCGGCACCTGGATGCAGACGATCGCACAGAACTGGCTCGTGTACCAGCTCACCGGTTCGGCGTGGGATCTCGGGCTCTTGAACTTCGTCGGTGCGATCCCCCTGGTCCCCCTCACGCTGCACGCGGGGGCGATCGCCGACCGGTTTTCCAAGCGGCGCATCATCTTCCTCGCGCAGGTGTCGATGATGATCCTCGCCTTCGTCCTCGCCATCCTCTGCGCCACCGGGGTGGTAAGGCTCTGGCATGTGCTCTCGCTCGCCTTTCTCCTGGGAGCGGCCCAGGCGATCGACATCCCCGCACGGCAGGCCTTCGTCATCGAGCTCGTCGGGAGGGAGGACCTGGCCAACGCCATCGCGCTCAACTCCGGGACGTTCCACGGCGCCCGCGTCATTGGCCCGGCGATCGCCGGAATTCTCGTGGCGTCCATCGGGGTATCCGGCGCCTTTTTCCTGAACGGGGTGAGTTTTCTCGCGGTTCTGGGAGCGCTTCTCCTGATGGACCCCACGCGGATCCAACGTTCACGGCCGGACGACAAGAGCGGAACGGACCTTTGGGGAGGAGCCCGGTACATTGCCGGGAACCGGGCGCCGGGCGCCATCGTACTCCTCGTCTCCCTGACGGCCTTCCTGGCGGTGCCTTATTACGTCCTCGTTCCGATCTTCGCCAAGGAGGTGCTGGGCGGCGGGGCGGGCATGTACGGGGGACTGATGTCGGCCGCGGGGGTTGGGGCCGTGCTGGGATCTCTCTATGCAGCCACGGGAGGAGCCGTCCGCAGGAAGGGGGCGTTGCTCACCGCGGGAAGCCTCTCCTTCCCCGTCCTTCTTCTGGCCTTCTCCCTTTCCCGCAGCTACCCGGGGGCGATCTTCCTCCTGGCCGCCATCGGGTTCGCCTTCGTCATCCTGAACGCCCCGGCGAACTCCCTTCTCCAGACGCTTGTGCCCGACCATCTGCGCGGAAGGGTCATGGCCATCTACGTATCCCTGTTCCTCGGGCTGATGCGACTCGGCGGTCTCCTGGTCGGGCTGCTCGCCTCGGCGATGTCCGCGACCGCGGCGCTGGCGATTACGGGCGTCATAAGTCTGGCTGCCAGCCTTTGCGTGCTCGGGAAGTTCCCGGAACTTCGCGGGATGGAATAGGCACGGACCAACCGGGAATAGGGATGAAACGGATACTTTCCCTCCTGCTTGCGTTTCTCCTCTGGGCGCCCGCGGCCTTCGGCTGGTCGTTCGGCGTGTGCGGAGACAGCCGGGACGACTTGCACGGCGTGCTTCCCCGAATCCTTGCGGCCGTGGAACACTCCGACATGGAGTTCCTTCTTCACACGGGGGACCTGGAGAGAACCGGGGGTGAGGCCGCCTGGCACACCTTCCGTGAGAGGACGAAAGAGTTCCCGAAACCCCTGTTCCTCGTGATCGGGAACCACGAACTCTACGGGGCCACGAGAGAGGAGTTCGCCCGGTTCTTCGGAATTCCCGGGACCTCCTATTCCTTCACGCACAAGGACGCACACTTCTCGATCGTCGACAATGCCTCGGGGGGCCTGTCGGACTCCCGCCTCGCCTGGCTCGACCAGGACCTGGCAGCGCATCCCAAGGGGATCAAAGGAGTCCGCTACCTGGTCGTGGCGATGCACATCCCGCCGCGGACCGACACCATCTTCCCCCACGGCACGGCAAGGAACTACGAGACGCAAAGCGAACGCTTACGGAAGATCCTTGCGAGGCACAAGGTGGACCTGCTGCTAAGCAGCCACGAACATACGCACCTCGTTACGGATTGGAATGGAATCAAGGTCATCGTATCCGGCGGGGCCGGGGCCCCGATGTTTCCGTTCCAGCGGTTCGGGTTCTTCCGGATTGACCTGGAAGAGGGAGAAGTGAGGGAGAAATTCCTTCGAATCCGGGAACAACATGGTGGGTAACAACGCAGGCATGTTATTACCGTAAGGGCATCGGCGACCCGGACCCTGGCTCGCGGGCGGATCATCGCGGCGCCGATGAGTTCTAAGGAACGTCCCATGGGGGGGGACACTCCTCTCCCTCATCTCAGAGATGAATCAGGAATGTCCCCGGACTACGCTTCCGCCTTCCCGAATTCCTTCCACGCCGGGAGGATCTTCAACAGTACCGCCAGGATGATCAGGGGCAGCGCGAGCAGGCCGAGGGCGTAGAGCAGTCCCTCGATCCCGCCGAACTCCATCTTGTACGTGGTCAGCCCCCGAAAGCTCTTGGAGAACATCTGGCCGCCGATCACG
>JBFFGP010000017.1:0-9272 GCA_041557435.1 Candidatus Deferrimicrobiaceae bacterium
GATGCACTCGCAAGGCTGCGCTTTACTTCCGCGCAGGCCCCCTCCTGCGGCAGCTGCGCCGACAACCGGGAACCCTG
The DNA here is from genome assembly GCA_041557435.1 of Candidatus Deferrimicrobiaceae bacterium. GTDB lineage: Bacteria > Desulfobacterota > Deferrimicrobia > Deferrimicrobiales > Deferrimicrobiaceae > JBFFGP01. The sequence goes on from JBFFGP010000017.1 coordinate 78, forward strand.
GGCGATGCGGGGGGAGTCCGCGAGGCGGCGGGGACATTCCTGATTCACCTCCGGGATGCGGGCGAGGAGTGTCCCCACCAAGCGGTGCCATTCCGGCGAGCGGAACCGGCAGCGAGCGGGCGAAGGTCGCGAGCGTAGCTGAGAGGAAGCCCCGCGCGAGTACCTGGCACCGGGAGGTGCGCACCGATACGATGCCGTATTTACTTGTGATGCGAAGCACTTCGTTTCTCCGTATCCCGCATCCCCTCCGGGCATACGGGCAGGAGCGGGCAATCCGTATGGAGCGGGTTCCTCGGGCGGCAGGTCTCCCGGCCGAGCCGGATCATGTTCAGATGGAGAGATACATGTTCCCCCCTGGGGACGTGCGGCTCGAGGGAAAGTGCCGCACGGGCAAGGGTCGCCGCGACCGGGACGAGCCGAAGTCTTTTGGCCACCCGGAGGATGTGCGTGTCGACGGGAAACGCCTCATGCCCGAAGGAGAACAGAAGAAGGACGTTCGCGGTCTTAACCCCGACGCCGGGCAGCGAAGTAAGGTACCCGCGCGCCTCGGGGAGCGGCTTGTCCCGGAGGAAGTCGAGGGTGTATTCCCCGCGCTCCTTCTTCAGCCGGGCAAGCGCCGCAAGGATCGCCTTCGTTTTCGCCTTCGCCAGCCCTCCGGCCCGGATCGCCTCCTCTACCTCGGCGGGTTTCGCCCTGGCAAGACGAGGAATCTCCGGGAACCGTCGCATCAGGGAGGCGTATGAACGGTCTCGGTTTTTGTCAGTCGTGTTCTGGGAAAGGATCGTTAGGATGAGGTTCGAAACCGGCTCTTCCTCGTGGGCACACCGGTTCGGCCGGCCGAACCTTGCGCCGAGGCGACGGGAGATGTCGGCAAGCCTTGCTCGAGGATCCTTGCCGCTCTTCGCCCCCGCCGCCGATCCCCTGACCCGCCGGGATTGCCCCTGCCGAGATTCCTCTCCCAAGTCCGTCAGCCGCCTTCTTCTCCGTCGAGTCGCCGCGCGAGGAGGAGTCCTTCCCGGGTAAGGCGAACGGCGGGCTTTAGCTCCCAGTACTCGATCAGACCCTTGTCCCGCAACCCCTTTATCGCCTCCTCGAGTTCGTGCATTTCGAGCTCTGCCTCTTCCTCCAGCCCCCCTTTGAGCCCCGGCACAGCCGCCGGTCCGACCTCCCGGTAAAAGAGAAGAAGGCAGGCGAGAAGCTTCGATTCCGTCGGGGACAGCTTACGATCGGTCAAGGCGTGGGGGGAGCGGGGGGGGGAGGTGGCGCATTCCTGTGCGCCGCCAGGGCGGCCACTAGTTCCCGGCTTCGCCGCTTTCGCGTGAAAGAAGTCGGGATACCGGGGAGGAACCCGACGATGATGCCAGCCCCGAAGGCGGCGACGATCACGACAAGTACGGAGGTTTCTGCATAATAGTTGAAAAAGTTGACGGTCACGACCCCGGGGTTCTGGATCGCGAACATTGCGAAAAGCCCCATCAGAACGACGAGTACGAGCAGGACCAGTCTCATGACAAGGCGGATTATACCACGGGAAATCGAAGCAACCAGCGAACAATGCTGCCATAGGGGGCCTTCCGCGGATCAGACCTCGTTCACGTTCCCCGGAACGTTCTGCTCCTTCCCCGGAGCCGCAAACTTCCGGAGTTCCTCCAGGACCCGCAGGCATTTGTCCTTTCCGGGGCATTCGAGGCCGCATGGGTCGATGTGGGTCACCACGTGGGCGTTGCCCAGGACCTGCGACACCTCCTTTTCGAGGTGGTCCGCCACCTGGTGGGCCTCTTGCAGATTGGACCGGCGGCAGACGACGACGTGGAAGTCCACGTGCTTCTCCGACCCGGAGCGGCGTGTCCGCAGGGCATGATAGTCGACGATCAGGGGCCGGTGGCTTTCGATGATATGCCGGATCTTCTCCACCGTTTCGGGCGGAAGGCTGCGGTCGATAAGGTCCTCCAGCGCCTCCCGGAATATGGGAAAGGCCGCGTAGACGATGTATCCCCCCACGATCATGGCCACTCCGGGGTCCAGCCATTTCCAGCCGGTCACGCGGTACGCGAGGAGGGAGACAAGGATCCCCCCGCTCGAGTAGACGTCGGTCCGATAGTGCAGGGAGTCCGCCTTCAGGGCGCTCGATCCGGTCTCCTCTCCCGCTTTCCGGATCCGCTCGGAGATGTACCAGGAGGCCAAGACCGACAGGGCCATGACGGCAAGTCCGATATCCACCGAACGCGGAACGATCCCGGCACGAAGTCGACCGATTCCCTCCCAGATGATCCACCCCCCGGTAAGGGCGACGACCACCGACATGAAGACGGTCCCCAGCGTCTCCACCTTCCCGTGGCCGTACGGGTGGGAGGAGTCGGCGGGCTCCATCGACTTTCTGATCGAAAGGTAGTTCACCCCCGACATGAGGATGTCCGCCAAGTTGTCGAAGGCGGAGGAGAGAACGCCCAGGGATCCGCTTGCGACCCCGACGAAGAGCTTGGTGACGGCGAGGGCGGTCGCGCTTCCCACGGAAAAGCGGGCCGTTTCGACCCGCTTCCGGTCCATTTCCTCCTTTCGACGCTCGTCCACCATGAAGATCTTCCGCTCCTTCCGCGAATCTTAAGGTTTCCGTATCTGCGGGCAGGGGCTTTATGCCCTGATTGACAGTCTTTGAATACCTTTGCAAGAATAGCACATCAATTTCTGCGGGAGGGCGGCCGTGGTCCCCAAGACAAAGAAGATCTGGATGGACGGAAAATTCGTCGACTGGGACGCCGCTCGTGTCCACGTCCTCTCCCACACGCTGCATTACGGCGTCGGGGTGTTCGAGGGGATCCGCTGTTACAAGACCGGGGAGGGCGGCTCCGCCATTTTCCGGCTCAAGGAGCACGTGGACCGCCTCTTCGCCTCGGCCCATATCGTCCTCCTATCCATCCCTTTCTCCCACAAGGAGATCTGCCAGGCGATCCGGAAGACGCTTACCGTCAACGGTCTCACGGAAGGGTACATCCGCCCGATCGTCTTCATCGGGGATGGAGAGATGGGGCTTTTCGCCAAAACCAACCCGATCCACGTGGCGGTGGCCGCCTGGACATGGGGGGCTTACTTGGGCGAGGACGGGATCCGGAAGGGGATACGGGCAAAGGTCTCCTCCTTCAACCGGCACCACGTCAACGCGGCCATGACGAAGGGGAAGATCAACGGTTACTACGTCAATTCCGTCCTGGCGAAGTGGGAGGTGAAGAAGGCGGGCTATGACGAGGCGGTGATGCTGGACACGGAGGGATACGTCGCTGAGGCCTCGGGGGAGAACATCTTCATCGTCCGGAACGGGATTTTGCAGACCCCCCCGCTGACCTCGATCCTTCCGGGGATCACCCGGGACTCGGTCCTGACCATCGCCCGCAAGCTCGACATCCCGGTCAAGGAGACCCGTTTCACCCGGGACGAGATGTACATCGCCGACGAGATGTTCTTCACCGGAACCGCGGCCGAGATCACCCCGGTGCGGGAGGTGGACGACCGCCGCGTGGGCACGGGCAAGCCGGGTCCGATCACGAAGGAGATCCAGGAGGCGTTCTTCGACATCGTGCGCGGGAAAAACGCCCTCTTTGCGCACTGGCTCGACGTCCTCAAGTAGACCCTACCGAAAAAATCGCCCCGGAGGGGCAAAAGGAGCACCATGGTAAAATAAGCGAATGCTCCGGGTGTCCGAAATCTTCGCAAGCATCCAGGGGGAGACTTCGTTCGTCGGTCTCCCCTTTTCCTTCGTCCGCCTTACCGGGTGCAACCTCCGGTGCCGCTACTGCGATACGACGTATGCCTACGATGACGGGGAGGAGTTTCCTCTCGATGAGGTCGTGTCGCGGGTAACCTTCTTCGGGATCCGACGGGTGACGGTGACCGGCGGCGAACCGCTCCTGCAGGAGGAGGCACCGGTTCTCGTAACGGCGCTTCTCGACCTCGACCACACGGTTCTCGTGGAGACGAACGGGACCGTGCCCCTCTCCCGCTTGGATCCCAGGGCGGTCAAGATCATGGACGTCAAGTGCCCCGGATCCGGGGAGGCCGGGAAGACGCTCTGGGAGAATTTTGCGCACCTAACCGCCCGCGACGAGGTCAAGTTCGTCGTCTCTTCCGAGGAGGACTACCAATTCGCCAGGGAGGTGATCCGGAAGTACGGAAAAGAGGGGCCGTTCCATTCGCTTTTGTCCCCGGCGTTCGGACTTCTGCCCCCCGAGAAGCTCGCCGGCTGGATGGTCGGGGACGCAGTCGACGCAAGGTTCCAACTCCAGCTACACAAGCTGGTGTGGGGACCGGACCGGAGAGGCGTGTGACGCCCCTTGCGAAGCCGAAAGGGATCGTTCTCGTGAGCGGGGGGATGGACAGCCTCGTTCTGGCATCCTTCGCAACCCGGGAGTCGGAAATCGCCCTCCTGCACGTAACGTACGGGCATCGAACCGAGAGGAAGGAGCTTGCCTGCTTCCAGGCGATCGCCGACCACATGAAGGTCAAGGAGCGGATGGTGACGGATATCGGGTACCTGAAAGCGATCGGGGGATCCGCCCTGACCGACCCGCTAATCGATGTTCCCCCCGCGGACCCGGGACGGCCCGGCATCCCCGTCACGTACGTTCCGTTCCGCAACGCCCACTTCCTCTGTATCGCGGTGTCGTGGGCCGAGGTGATCGGCGCGAAGAACATCTACATCGGCGCGGTGTGGGCCGACTCGTCCGGCTATCCCGACTGCCGCCCCTCCTTTTACGAGGCAATGAACGAGGCGGTCAGCCGGGGAACGAAGGACGATAGCGGGATCCGCGTCAAGGCCCCCTTCGTCAACCTGAAAAAGAAGGACATCGTCCTGATGGGGAAGTCGCTCGGTGTTCCCTTCGAGCATACGTGGTCGTGCTACCGGGACGGCGAGAAGGCGTGCGGGAGGTGCGACTCGTGCGCCCTGCGTCTTTCGGCCTTCGCCGAGGCCGGCGTCCCGGACCCCCTGGAATACGAGGTCCGGCCGGCACGCTGACGCCGCTTGGACAACCGATGCGAACCCCCATCGATACCAAACAGCTCGCGAGACGCATCTCCCAGGGAGCGTTTCTCCTCCTCTTCTTCGTCCTGCTCATCAAGACGGACTACGACGGAAGGGACGAACTTGTCTACCCCGTCAAGATCTTCCTCGACGCCGATCTCCTCGTCTTCCTGACGTCGCTCCTCTCCGCGTACAAACTCCCGGCCACCCTCTTTCTGGCGCTCCTGTTCGTGCCGGTGACCCTCCTGTTCGGCAGGGCCTTCTGCGGATGGCTCTGCCCCCTGGGGACGCTCCTCCACATGGTGAGCTTTTTCGACAGGAAATATGCGGCGGAGCGGGGAGTCAAGACGCGGGGGAGCCGGTGGAAATTCGCGACGCTCCTGTTCTTCATCGGCGCGGCGATCTTCGGGATCCAGGCGGCGGGCGTGCTGGACCCGATTTCCCTTCTCATCCGCTCGCTATCGCTCTCGGTGTTGCCGGGGATCAACCACGTACTCCGCCTGTTCCTCGATTGGGGATATCACCTCCCGTGGCAGCCGGTCTCGGACCTGTTCGACGGGACCTACACCTTCCTGCGGGCCCACTTTCTCTCGTTCTTCCCGGCCCGGTACGAGCAGGCGCTCTTCCTCTTCGCCCTCTTCTTCCTCGTGCTCGCCCTGAGCCGGTACCGGACCCGGTTCTTCTGCCGGTTCGTCTGCCCTCTCGGCGGGCTGCTGGGAATCTTCTCCCGCGCCGGGCTGCTCCGACTTTCCATGAACGAGAAGTGCACCCGGTGCATGCAATGCCGCGACGTCTGCGCGGGCGGGGCGAACCCCCACACGGAGGCGAACTGGTCCCCCTCGGAGTGCGTGACGTGCTTCAACTGCAGCGCCGAATGTCCGGAAGGAGCCCTCGAGTGGAAATTCGCCCTGGCACGCGGAACGAAGGACCGGCTCAATGTAGGCCGAAGGGCGGCCATCTCAGCGTTGTTCACCGGCGCGGCCGCGACGTGGGTGATGAAGACCTCGCCCGCCCAGGCAAAGCCCGACCCGCTCCTTGTCAGGCCCCCGGGCTCCCGCCCCGAAGCCGATTTCCTCGCCCGGTGTATACGGTGCGGGGAGTGCATGAAGGTATGCATCACCGGGGGCTTGCAACCGACTCTGCTTACCGCAGGGATCGAGGGGATCTGGACACCGAAGCTCGTCTCCCGGATCGGCTACTGCGAATACAATTGCACGCTGTGCGGGCAGGTATGCCCCACCCAGTCGATCGAAAAACTCCCGCTTCCGAAAAAGCAGAAGAACGTCATCGGGCTGGCGTTCGTCGACCCCTCCCGGTGCATCCCCTTCGCGCAGGGAACCCCCTGCATCGTCTGCGAGGAGCATTGCCCCACTCCCAAGAAGGCAATCGTTTTCGAAGAACGGCCCGGGAAGGGCGGCAAGCCCGTCAAGGTCCCGGTTGTGGTCGTCGACCTGTGCATCGGGTGCGGCATCTGCGAATACAAGTGTCCGGTAGTCGACCTTGCGGGGATCCGGGTGACCTCCATCGGCGAGTCGCGCAATCCGGAAAACCGGCTCCGCCTCCCCGTCGGGCCGTACGCAAAGGCCGGCCCTCGACTTTTCCTTTGACAACTCCCCCCGCACCCCGGTAGATTCATCGAAAATCGGGGGGAAGATTTCATTGAATCTTTTGACCGGATCTGCCGTTCTAACTTGTAGGAGAAGATGACATGGCCAACTTCTACGAGAACGGCAAGGACGAGGCATCCAGCTGGGAAGATATCGGCGGGTTCAACACCCATCTTCTGATGGAGATCCGCAACGCCATGATGGACGTCCAGTCCGACCTTCCCCCCCAGTCCGAACTGCAGGTGGTTGTTGCGGAATGGATAAAGAGGCACCCGTTGTTCGACTTCCCCGACGACGAAATCGGGTGATCCGGTAGCTCCCCCGAGGGTCCTCCCCTACTCCGTCAGACCGAGAATCTTCAGGTAGATCCTCCGGATGGCCTCCGTCTCCCGGCGATACCGATCCTGCTGGTCCGGGGGCAGCCGGGACGGGTCGAACTGTTCGATGGAGGCGTCGTGCGAGAGACGCAGGGAGACCTCCATGGTGCGCAGGAAGCGGTACCCCTCGTCCATCACCCGGAAATCCTCCCCGGAAAGGATGTTCTCCCGATATAGCTCGTAGAGGGATTTCAGGGTAGACCGTGCGCGCAGGGAACGGTTGCCCGGGCCGTGCACGAGCTGCAGATACTGCACGGCGAACTCGACGTCGACGATCCCCCCCCGCCCCACCTTGAGATTCAGTCGGTCCCGACGCTCTTTCCCCAGCTCCGTCTCCATGCGCTTCCGGAGTCGGTGGATCTCGGCAGGCGTGTCGGGAGGGAGAGGCCGGCCGAAAATGAACCGGGAGACCGTCTCCTCCACCCGCTTTCCGAAATCCCGGTCCCCCGCCACGAACCGGCACTTGAGAAGCGCCTGACGCTCCCAGAGCTTTGCGGACTGCTCGTGGTACCGTTCGAACGCCGTCAAGGAAGAGACGAGGGGGCCCGCGCTTCCCGAAGGACGCAGACGCGTGTCCAGGTGGTAGACGTACCCTTCCCGCGTCATCGTCGTCAGGATGGAGATCAGACGCTGGGCCACCTTGGCGAAGAACTCGTGGTTCTCCACCTTGCGGAACTCCGCGGGGTCGCAGCCTACCAAAGGGACGGTCTCCCCCGCGCTGGAGTACAGGAAGATGATGTCGAGGTCGCTGTGGTAGGAAAGCTCCTCGGCGCCCAGCTTCCCCATCCCGAGCACGCAAAACTCCGCTTCGACGCTTTGCCCCCCCTCCCCCGTCATCATCGGGACTCCGAATCTCCTCCCCGTCTCCCGCCGCGCCAGAACAAGAGCGCTCGATAGGAGGACCTCCGCCAGGGCCGACAGCTGGAACATCCCCTCCTCCAGAGAAAGGTTGACGGCGAGGTCGTTCATGCCGATCCGAAGCGTCTCCATGTTCTTGTACCGTCGCAGCTCGTCCATCTCCTGCTCAAAATCGGCGCACGCCGCGAGCGTCTCCCCCAGTTCCCTCCGCAGGTCGGACTTCGTCTTGACCAGGCGGCTCAGGTCCTTCCTCAGGAAAGTGTCCAGAAGTTCGGGGTGCCGCAGGAGATTCCCGGAGAGGAACCGGCTGCTGCCGAAGAGCCGGACCAGTACGTCGATCACCTTCCGGTTCTCGAACAGCAGGGCGTAGAACATCGTCCGCGCGCCGACCGCGGAGAGGAACCGCTCCATGTGATGGAGGGCCATGTCGGGGGCCGGGGAACGGACCACCTGGTCCAGGATCATCGGGGCGATCTTTCCCAGGTATCGCCGCGCGCGGGCCGGCATCCGTGTGAACGGAGGCCCATCTTTCAGCATCGCCACGTTCCGGCGCGCCGCCTCCAGGTCGCTGAATCCCAACGCCGAAAGCCGGTCGCCGATATCCTCCTCCTCCGATTCCGGGTACAGGACGGCCAGCACGTCCGGGGAAATTTGCGGTCCGGCCTCTTCGGGGGCCGCCCGGAAGAGGCTGTCGTAGATCTCCCGGACGTTCCCCGTGTGCCGGTCGATCTCCTCCGTAAGCTCCGGACCGTCGGGAACGCCCATGGCCCGTGCCAGGCGCAAAAGATCCCCTTCCTTCTGAGGAACGGCATGTGTCTGCCGGTCCTGGTACACCTGGATCCTGTGCTCGAGAGACCGGAGGAACCCGTACGCTTCCTCCAGCGTACCGCACTCCTTCTGCGAAACGATGCCCCCCCCGACGAGCGCCCGAATCGTCTCCACCGTCCCCCGCCGCCGCAGATCCGGGTTCTTCCCTCCGTAGATCAGCTGGTGCGCCTGGGCGAAGAACTCGATCTCCCGGATCCCCCCCTGCCCCAGCTTGAGATCCCTCTCGTGCTTCCGGCCCCGCGCGGACGCCAGGTCGATCCGGTCCTTCATCTCCTTGATCTCCTCGATGGAGGTGAAGTCGAGGTATTTCCGGTACACGAACGGGGTGATGGTCCGGAGGAACTCCTCCCCGACCCAGCGGTCCCCGGCCACGGGCCGGGCCTTGATCATCGCCCCGCGCTCCCACGTCTGCCCCCACGACTCGTAGTAGATCTCGGCGGCCCGGAGGGAGTTTGCGAGCTCCCCCTTCGTCCCGTCGGGGCGGAGGCGAAGGTCGACCCGGAATACGAAC
>JBFFGP010000018.1:0-8918 GCA_041557435.1 Candidatus Deferrimicrobiaceae bacterium
AGCCGCTCGGGATACGACAGGGCGTACCCGACAGGGATCCGCATGTCGGGGACGCCCAACTGTGCGATCAGGGTGCTGTCCCGGTACTCCACCATCGAGTGCACGATGGATTGGGGGTGGATGAGAACGTCGATCCGGTCCGGTGGGACATCGAAGAGCCACGTCGCTTCGATCACCTCAAGCCCCTTGTTCATCAAGGTGGCGGAATCGATAGAAATCTTCGCGCCCATGCTCCACGTCGGGTGCCCGAGCGCCTCCGAAACCGTCGCGTCACGCATCTGCCGTAAGGTACGGTTCCGGAAAGGCCCCCCCGAGGCAGTGAGAATGATCCGGGAGATGTCCGCCTTCCGGTGCCCCTCGATCGCCTGGAAGACCGCGGAGTGCTCGCTGTCGACGGGAAGGATCCCGCCCCCGCCGGCCCTTGCGGCCGCCACAAGGAACTTCCCCGCCAACACAAGCAGTTCCTTGTTCGCCAGTGCGATCCTTTTTCCCTTCCGGGCGGCCGCGATGACGGGGCGGATGGACGTCACCCCGGAGGCGGCGGCCAGTACAATGTCCGTCTTCCCGAAACAGGTCGCCTCGGCCATTCCTTCTTCTCCGAATACGACGCGCGTCCCGCCGGGGAGATGATTCAGCCGGGAGCGGGGGATCTCCTCGGAGAGGCACACGATGGGAGGCCGGAAACGGCGCGCCTGCTCGGTGAGCTCCGCTATGTTCTGCCCGGCGCAAAGGGCCGTCACCCGGAACCTCTTCGGGAACCTCGCAATCACGTCGAGGGCGCTCCGGCCGACCGAACCGGTGGACCCCAAGAGGGCAACCCCTTTGGTCTTCTTCATCCCTGCTTCCCCGCCAGCGGAGCGAGAAGCGCAATCAGATACAGCACCGGTCCCGCGGAGATAACGGCGTCTGCCCGGTCGAACATCCCACCGTGTCCCGGCAGGAGCGTTCCGCTGTCCTTCACCCCCCCGGCGCGCTTGAGGAGCGATTCGAAGAGGTCTCCCGCCTGCCCCGCTATCCCTACGACAAAGGAGGCGAGGAAGAGGATCCAGGGGGGAACTCCTGGCAGGAACAGAGCGCCATATCCTGTCCCCAGGACGATGCTCATCGTCAGCCCGCCGAGGGAACCCTCGACTGTCTTGTTCGGGGAAACGCTCGGGGCAAGGGATCTCTTTCCAAAGGCCTTCCCGACGAAATAGGCGAAGGTGTCCCCCGCGAAGATCACCACCAGCCCCAGGAAGATCCAGTGTTCGCCGGATGGGAGCGTGATGATGCGGGGATAGGCGGACAGAAACCCGCCGATGTAGACCGTGCCAAGCGCGGCAAGCCCTGCTCCTCGCGCCTTCTCCGCGGGATCTTCCCCGCCCCCCAGGAAGTAGAACGACACCAGCGCGACACAGCACAGCATAGCCGCCCCCGCTACGCGATGCGGAAGGAAAATCCAGGAGAGGTAGACCAGACCCGTCACAGCCACACCGGACCACCTGTCCCGGGCGGAGGGGAAGAAGAGGCGGAAATACTCCGCAGCACAGAGGATGGCCACCGTTCCCACCAGCAGGGCAAAGGGCCACCCCTTTCCGAACATCACAACCCCTACCAGGGGAGGTAGAAGCACGACTGCCGTTAGGACCCTTTTCGCGAGCACGGTTACGCGTCACTCGAGGAACGGTTCCCCTGTTCCCCGGTCAGTCCGAACCGGCGGTCGCGCCGCGCATATTCCTCCAGGGCAGCGAGGAATTCCGGCTTCCCGAAATCGGGCCACAGGACGTCGGTGAAGACGAACTCCGCATACGCAGCCTGCCACAAGAGGAAATTGCTGATCCGCACCTCCCCGCTGGTCCGGATGACCAGATCAGGATCCGGGATCCCGCCCGTATCCAGCCTAGCGGCGAAATCCTCGTCGGTAATCGAACCCGGAAGGATCCTCCCCGCCGCCGCGTCCTCGGCCACCTTCCTGACAGCTCGCACGATCTCGCTCCTGCCGGCATACGACAGCGCCAGGGTGAGCGTCATGTCGCTGTTCCGCGCGGTGTACGCAAGCGTCCGGTCGAGCACCTCCCGCACGAAGGAGGGGAGGTGCCAGGTCTCCCCGATGACGTTCAGCCGAATCCCGTGCTTGTTCAGCTCCGGCAGCTCCTTGACCAGAAACTCCCGGAGGAACCCCATCAGGGTGGTCACCTCATGCCGGGGGCGTCCCCAGTTTTCCGAGGAGAACGCATACAGCGTGAGGTAGGAAATGCCCGTTTCCCTCGCGCACTCGACGATAGCCCGGACAGAACGGATTCCCATCCGGTGCCCTTCCACGCGGGGAAGCCCGCGAAGACTTGCCCACCGGCCATTCCCGTCCATGATGATGGCTACATGTCGCGGGAGGGCGGATACGGGGGAGCCGTTGTTCTTCATGAGGGCTTGTCTTCGCGCCCCGCAGGGACCGTCCTAGTTCTGGACGATCGCTCCGGTCGGGCAGGTATCGATGCAGGCCAGGCAGTCATTGCATTCATCGGTCACCCTGTATTTCTCACCCTCCACGATCGCGCCGGTCGGGCAGGTTTCCAGACAGGCTCCGCACACAGTGCATTCGTCGTTGATGACAACAGCCATGATGGTGTTCCTCCTTGCGGGTTATGGTTGACAGAAACGGCCCGACACATGCGTCAGACCTCCATGATCTCCTGTTCTTTCGCCTTCAGGATCTCGTCGATCTTCTTGACAAAGCTGTCCGTCTCCTTCTGGACCCGGTCCTGCCCCCGCTTCATCTCGTCCTCGGAGATCTCCTTCTTCTTCTCCCTCTCCTTGATCCGTTCGATCGACTCTCGCCGGATGTTCCGGACCGCAATCCGCGCGTCCTCCGCCATCTTCTTCACGACCCGGACGAGGTCCTTTCGGCGTTCCTCAGTCAGGGGGGGGATGGGAATGCGCACGACCTTGCCGTCGTTGGAGGGATTAAGACCCAGTCCGCTAGCCTGGATCGCCTTCTCGATCGAGCCGACCATCTTGGCGTCCCAGGGCGTGATCGTGATGAGCCTGCTTTCCGGGACGGACAGGGTCCCCACCTGCTGGAGGGGAGTGAGGGTACCGTAATAGTCCACCTTGATCCCGTCCAGGAGGGAAAAGGAGGCCCGCCCCGTCCGGATCTTACCCAGTTCCTTCCGGAAGGCCTCGATGCTTCTTGACATCTTCCCGCTCGTATCCTTCACAAGGGTTTCCATCAGTGACCTCCCCGGACCACGGTGCCGATCTTCTCCCCCAGGACCACCTTCCGTATGTTCCCCCTTTTTTTCATGTTGAAGACGACAATCGGAAGGTTGTTGTCCATGCACAGGGAGATCGCCGTGGCGTCCATCACCTTGAGGTTTCTCTTCAGAACATCGATGTAGGTCAACTCCCGGAACATCCTGGCTTTTTTGTGCACCAGCGGATCCTTGTCGTACACCCCGTCGACCCGGGTGGCCTTGAGGATCGCGTCCGAATTGATCTCCATCGCCCGGAGGGCGGCGGCGGTGTCCGTCGTGAAATACGGGTTGCCGGTACCCGCAGCGAAGATGACGACCCTTCCTTTCTCGAGATGCCGCAGTGCGCGCCGCCGAATGTACGGCTCGGCAATCGTGCGCATCTCGATGGCGGAGAGGACGCGCGTCATCACCCCCTCGCGCTCCAGCCTATCCTGCAGCGCCAGACTGTTGATGACCGTTGCGAGCATGCCCATGTAGTCGGCGGAGGCGCGATCAATGCCGTACTCCCCGCTTGTCTGGATGCCCCGGAAGATATTCCCTCCCCCGACGACGAGGGCGATCTTGACCCCCAGGGAGGCTACCTCCCGGATCTCCCGGGAAAGGACCGCGAGGACTCCCTCGTCGATACCGTAGGCCTGCTCCCCCATCAGGGCCTCACCCGACAGCTTCAGCAAGACGCGTCGGTATACCGGTTTTCCCAAGGCCCCCCTCACTTCTCGAGCTGCTTCGCGACCTCCGCCGCCAAGTCGTCGGAACGCTTCGCAAGTCCTTCCCCCACCTGGAACCTGGCGAACCGCCCGACGCGGACGTCAACGCCCCGTTTCGCGGACATCTCCTCCAGCAGATCCTTCACCCTTCGGTCGGGATCCTTGATGAATGCCTGCTCCAGCAGGCAGAAATCGCCGTAGTACTTCTCGAGCTTCCCCTCGGCAATCCGATCCAGGATCTTCTCCGGCTTTCCCGCAGCAAGCGCCTGTTCACGGTATATCGCCTTTTCCCGATCGATCGCCGCAGCCGGAACGTCCTCCCGGGAGACGTACAGGGGGTTCGCCGCGGCAACCTGCATCGCCATGTCCTTTCCAAGCGCCCCGAACTCCCCGTCGCCGGCTCCTGCTCCCATGAGTTCCACCAGCACCCCGATCTTTCCTCCCGCATGGATGTAGGGAACGAGCATCCCCGCGGCGCCGGCCGGAAGGACAAACCGCTCAAAGCGACGAAACGAGATCTTTTCCCCGATCTTCGCCACCTCCTCATTCAGCATCTCAGCGAGGGGGACTCCCCCCTCCCCGGGGAGAAGCAACGCCTCCTCAACGTCCCTGGGCCCCTTCCCGTTTACCGCCACGGCAACTTTCCTCACGAACTCCTGGAAATTGCCGGTCTTGGCGACGAAGTCGGTCTCGCAGTTCACCTCGACGAGCACCGCAGACCCCGCAGCGACGTGTGCCGCGATGACCCCTTCGGAGGCGATCCTCGATGCCTTCTTCGCGGCCGCGGCCAACCCTTTCTTGCGCAGAATGTCGACCGCAGCCTCCATGTCCCCCCCCGATTCGCTGAGGGCCCTCTTGCAGTCCATCATCCCCGCGCCGGTCTTCTCGCGCAGTTCGCGTACCATCTCTGCCGTTATCTGCATCCTCGTCCTCTCTTGGTCGAATCTCTGTCTTGCGGAGGTTATTCCTCCGCCACGGCGGGAATCTGCCCGGGTTCGCCATCCACCGCTGTTTCCTCCTCGGTGGAGATGAGAGCCATCGTGACCTCCGGAGCCTCGGTTTCCTTGTCCGCCGCCGAAGCCGTCATCTCCTCGTACGCGGCTTTCCCCTCGAGGATCGCATCCGCTACCTTCCCCAGGAACAGCTTGATCGCCCGGATGGCGTCGTCATTCCCCGGGATGACGTAGTCGATCAGGTCCGGATCGCAGTTGGTGTCGACGATGGCGATGATCGGTATCGAAAGCTTCCGTGCCTCCAGTACTGCAATCTCCTCGCGCGAAGGGTCGACGACGAAGATGGCGTCGGGAACGCGCCGCAGATCCTTGATGCCGCCCAGCACCTTTTCCAGCCGGGTGCGCTCCTTGGCGAGCTTGAGAACTTCCTTCTTGGGGAGTTTCTCGGTCGTCCCGTCCGTGGCCATGTCAGTCAGTTTCTGGAGCCGGTCTAGGCTTTTGCGGATCGTCTGGAAGTTGGTGAGCATGCCCCCCAGCCAACGGACGTTCACGTACGGGGTGCCCGCGCGCCTCGCCTCTTCCTCGACGGCCTCCTGGGCCTGCTTCTTGGTGCCCACGAACAGGACCGTCTTCCCTTCCGCCGACCGGTCCCGCACGAAATCGTACGCGGCGCGGAACATCTTCACCGTCTGCTGGAGATCGATGATGTAGATCCCGTTCCGTGCAGTGAAGATATACTTCTTCATCTTCGGGTTCCACCTCTTCGTCTGGTGCCCGAAGTGGACCCCCGCCTCCAGCAACTGCTTCATCGTGATGATGGAACCTTGACCGTTTGCCATGTCTTCCCTTCCTCCTCGCCTCGGGGTTTTTCCTCCGGGCGTTCCACCCCTCCCCATCCACCCCGTCCGATCCGGAGCACCCCGGGGAGAGTCCCACCCGTGAGAGATGAACGGCTAACCCTTCATATGTATCACAATCAATTGGGGATTCTCAAGCAATATAGGGCACCCGTCACGTCCGGTACCCGGCATTGATCCGGATGTAGCCGTGTCCCAGGTCCGAGAAAAAGACGAAATGGCTCCCTTTCCCGAGACCCAGCTCCACGTCGATGCCGTACGCCTCCTTCCGGATTTTCGGCGTCGCCCGGCGCTCGGCCTGCCGGTCGACCTCCATCCCGCGGCGAAGAACCTTCTCCCCCGCGTAGGATACCTCGACCCGGTCCGGGTCCATGGCGGCTCCGGACCGCCCGACGGCGGCGATGACGCGCCCCCAGTTGAGGTCCGCTCCGAACACCGATGTCTTGACCAGGGGGGAGGTCGCCACCGCGCGGGCAGCCGCCTCGGCGTCCCGGTCGCTCCTTGCCCCCGTAACCGACATCCGAACCACCCGCGTCGCCCCCTCTCCGTCGCGGACGATCATCAGCGCCAGGTCGAGAAGGAGCCGGCGCAGTGCATCGGAAAAGCACGAAAGATCCCTCCCCCCAAGAGGCGGGAGACCGCATGCGCCGTTTGCGAAAATTGCCGCCGTGTCGTTCGTGCTCATGTCGCCGTCCACCACGATCCGGTGAAACGACAGGGCAACGGCTTCCCGGAAGGCTTTTCGAAGGTCCGCTGCGCGGACCGCGGCGTCCGTGAACACGTAGGCGAGCATCGTCCCCATGTCGGGGGCTATCATGCCGGCTCCCTTCGCGATCCCGCCCAGGGTGATTACCTTCCGCCGGATCCGGAACGCACGCATTCCGCGTTTCGGGTACGCATCGGTCGTGAGAATCGCTTCACCCGCCCGGGGAATGCCTGCGGGCGTGAGGGAGGCGCAAAGCCTTGGGACCGCCGCCAGGATCTTCCGAACGGGGAGGGGCACGCCGATCACCCCCGTGGAAGAGACGAGAAGGGATTCGTCCGGAATGGCGAGCGCCCTGCATACCTCCGCGGATATCCTCCGGACCGCCGCCTGCCCTTTTTTGCCCGTGCATGCGTTGGCGTTCCCGCTATTTACGATCACGCCGCGCAATGCCGATCGGGACGCAAGGCTCCTGCCCCACGTAACCGGCGCCGCGGCCACCTTGTTCCGCGTGAAGACAACATCGGAGGTGCACTGCCGTTCGCTCAGAACGATCGCGAGGTCGGCTTTTGCGTTCTTCTTGATGCCGCACCATACGCCGTCACCCCGGAAGCCGGGAACGACCATATCCCTTACGGGGCGCATACCCCGTCACGCCCCCATGCCACAGCACTTCTTGTATTTCTTCCCCGAGCCGCAGGGACAAGGTTCGTTCCGCCCGATCTTCCGGGATGCGTGCCGCTGCGTGGTCACCCCGGCCTTGGAGATCTCGCCCCGGGAGAGGTTCACTCTCCGGCCCGGGGAGGGCGTGTGCTGCGCGAGTCTTGCAGGCTCTTCCTCCCTCTGGACCTTCACGTGGAAGAGGCGCTTGAGCGACTCCTCCTTGATCCGGAACACCAGGTCGGCGAACATGTCGAACCCTTCCCGCTGGTACTCCTTCAGCGGGTCCTTCTGCGCATATCCCCGCAGGCCGATTCCTTCCTTTAGGTGGTCCATCGAGAGGAGGTGGTCTTTCCACAGGGCATCGATCGTAGAGAGGAGAAACATCCGCTCGAGGTAGCGTATCGCATCTTCGCCGTACTCCTCCTCCTTCTTCCGGTAGGCGGACTTCGTCTCCTCCTCGATCCGGGCCGCAAGCTTCTCCGGAGTGAACCCTTGGACCTCGCCCTCCGGGAACTCCACCCGGAACCCGAACTGGGAGAAGACGGCGTCCCGCAAGCCCTTGAGGTCCCACTCCTCCGGGTGCACCTTCTCCTCGGAGAAACGTTCGGCGAGATCCTCCGCGACTTCGCCGGCCATCTCCATCACCGTGTCCCGGAGGGATTCCCCCGAGAGGACCTCCTTGCGCATGTCGTAGATGACCGTCCGCTGCTTGTTCATCACGTCGTCGTACTCGAGGAGGTGCTTCCGGATGTCGAAGTTGTGTCCCTCCACCTTCTTCTGCGCGTTCTCGACCGCCTTGTTGATGAGGTTGTGCTCGATCGGCTCCCCCTCCTCCATCCCGAGCTTCTCCATGAGGGGGGAGATCCGGTCCGATCCGAAGATCCGGAGGAGGTCGTCCTCGAGGGACAGGTAGAACCGGGACGACCCGGGGTCTCCCTGGCGTCCCGCGCGGCCGCGGAGCTGGTTGTCCACCCTCCGGGACTCGTGCCGCTCGGTGCCGATGATGTGGAGCCCGCCCTTCCCCACCACCCCCTCGCCGAGCTTGATGTCCACGCCCCGCCCGGCCATGTTCGTGGCGATCGTCACCTTGCCGGGCTGGCCCGCCTCGGCGATGATCTGCGCCTCACGCTCGTGGTGCTTGGCGTTCAGGACGTTGTGGGAAATGCCATGCCGGTTGAGGATGCCGGAGAGCCGCTCCGACTTCTCGATCGAGACCGTCCCGACGAGGACCGGGCGATCCGCCTCGTGAAGGGCGCGTATCTCCTCATGGACGGCCTGGAACTTCTCTTTCTCGGTGCGGTAGATCTGGTCACGGAGGTCGTCCCGGATCATCGGCTGGTTCGTGGGGATGATCACCACGTCGAGGTCGTAGATCTGCTTGAACTCCACGGCCTCCGTGTCGGCGGTGCCTGTCATCCCCGCGAGCTTCTCGAACATGCGGAAGTAGTTCTGGAACGTGATCGTGGCGAGGGTCTGGTTCTCGTTCTCGATCTTGACGCCTTCTTTGGCCTCGACGGCCTGGTGCAGGCCGTCCGACCAGCGGCGCCCCGGCATCAGTCGCCCCGTGAATTCGTCGACGATGACCACCTGGCCGTCCTTGACCATGTAGTCGACGTCGCGCTTGAAGAGGACGTGGGCCTTCAGGGCCTGGTTCACGTGGTGGAGGATCTCGATGTTGCGCGGATCGTAGAGGTTGTCCACGGAAAGGAGGCGCTCGATCTTGGGTATCCCCTCGTCCTCGGTCATCATGACGCTGCGCGCCTTCTCGTCGATATTGTAGTCCTCCTCCTTCTTGAGGAAGCCGA
>JBFFGP010000019.1:0-8909 GCA_041557435.1 Candidatus Deferrimicrobiaceae bacterium
AAACGCCGCAGAGTTCGGGATGAAGTACATCCGGGAGAGAAATTCGAGGAGCGAGGTCACCGGGAGGTGGGAGGACCGCTTCGGCTCCTCCATTCCCAGCGGGAAAAGCCCCGCGAGGAATGCGATGACGGCGGCGGACAGGAAGAGTCCGTGAAACCCCGACCTCCCGATCACCCATTCCCCGAGCCATCCGCCGATCGCCGTGGGGATGAAGAAGGAGAGGCCGAAGATTCCGAGCGCCTCCCCCCGGCGATCCGTTGGAGCGGCCGCGGCGATGTAGGCGTAAGAGGCGGTGGCGAAAAAGGAGTACGCCGCCCCCTGAAAGATGCGTATGGCGAAGAGGTGCGCGCCTGCTTCCCGGACGAAGAGCCACGGCACCGTAGAGGCGGAGGCAAGGAGTGCCCCGGAGACGAGGAACGCCGTGCGCCCCCGCCGGTCCACGAAGAGTCCGTTGACCGGCTTGAGCGACACGGAGACGAGCGTTCCCGTGGCCATGATCAGTCCGATCTGTCCTTCCCGGATGGAAAGGGTGTACAGGAACGCCGGGAGGAAGATGAACATCGTCGCGTACAGGGAATAGAGGAAGTTCGAGGTGTTCAGGAGGAAATAGTTCCGGTCGTAGAGCGGATGCGGCATAAGGGGTACTATACCCCCGGTGCGGAAATTTTCCACCCGCCGCTCCCGCACTTCCCCCCGGACCCCGTTTCCGGGAGAATGGGGTACATGAAGCCGCTCCGCATTGCGCTGGCGCAGATCAACACGACCGTCGGGGACACCGCCGGGAACGCCGGGAAGATCCTCGACTACGTCGCTCGCGCCAGGGAGTCGGGGGCCGCTCTCGTCGTCTTCCCGGAGCTTGCGATCCCCGGCTATCCCCCCGAGGATCTCCTCCTTCGCGTCTCCTTCCTCGAGGAGAATCTTCGGGCCTGGAAGGAGATCGCAAGCCGGGTGAAAGGGATCACAGCGGTGGTCGGCTTCGTGGACCGGGATAAAAGGGGCAGGAACTACAACGCCGCCGGGATCGCGTCCGGGGGGCGCGTACGCGGCGTCTACCACAAGATGCACCTGCCCAACTACGGCGTCTTCGACGAGGCCCGGTATTTTTCTCCGGGCAAGAAGCCGATGCTTTTCCCCGCGGGGCGATCCGCCGTGGGCGTCACGGTGTGCGAGGACATTTGGGTGCGACGCGGACCCCTTTCCCGGGAGGCAAAGGCGGGGGCGCGGCTGGTCCTGAACCTGTCTTCCTCGCCTTACCACGCGGGGAAGTGGGAGGAACGCAAGGAGATCGTGGCGAGGCACGCGACCGTCTCCCGGTGCCCGGTCGCCTACTGCAACCTCGTGGGGGGGCAGGACGAGCTCGTCTTCGACGGGGGGAGCATGGTCGTCTCCGCCGGGGGCAACCTCCTGGCGCGGGGGAAGATGTTCGAGGAGGACCTCCTGCTCTGCGACGTGGACGGAGACGGGGAGGGAGGGCGCATCGACCCCGCTCCGAATGAAGATGAGGAGATCTTCCGGGCGCTGGTCGTGGGAACACGCGACTACGTCGAGAAGAACCGGTTCCCCGGGTTGATCATCGGGCTTTCCGGGGGGATCGATTCCTCGCTGGTCGCAGTGATCGCGGTGGAGGCTTTGGGGACGGAGCGGGTGCTCGGAGTGACCATGTCGTCTCCCTACACGGCGAAAATGAGCGTCGAGGACTCCCACCGGCTGGCGGCGAACCTGGGCATCCGGTGCACCGATCTCTCCATAGGGGAGATCTTCCGGGCCTTCGGGTCCGAACTCGCGGAGACCTTCCGGGGGCATTCCCCCGATACCACGGAGGAGAACATCCAGGCGCGCATCCGCGGCACGATCCTCATGGCCCTCTCCAACAAGTTCGGCCACCTCGTGCTCACCACGGGGAACAAGAGCGAGATGAGCGTCGGATACGCGACGCTGTACGGGGACATGGCGGGGGGATTCGCCGTGATCAAGGACCTGTTCAAGACGAACGTCTACCGGCTCTCGCGCTACTACAACCGCAAGCGCGGCCGCGACGTCATCCCGGAGCGGGTGCTCACGAGGCCCCCGTCGGCGGAGCTTGCACCCGACCAGAAGGATACGGACTCCCTTCCCGAGTACGATGTCCTCGACCCGATCCTGCGGATGTACGTCGAGAAGGACAGGAGCATCCCGGAGATGGTCGCGGCGGGGTATCCCGAGGAGGTCGTCCGTCGCATCGTGTCTCTCGTCGACACGAGCGAGTACAAGCGGCGCCAGGCTCCGCCGGGGGTCAAGATCACCCCGCGGGCACTGGGCAGGGACCGCCGCATGCCGATCACCAACCGGTCGAACCGGTAACATGGGCGGGGACACTCACACCGGGGACATTCCTGATTCATCTCCGGAATGCGGGAGAGGAGTGTCCCCGCACATCAGGAATGTCCCTGGTGAACCCTGGGGGAGGGACGGGGTCACGGAAGGATCCATCCCTGTGTAACGCAGAGGGGCCAGAATCATCGGATTCTGAAAGAATGCGGGTGGCCCGGGCCGCCGGAGGGAGGATCCGATGAAGGAGGCGATGAAGAAGCACAGGGCGGTCATCTCCGCGATCACGTACGCAGGCTCGTGAGGGAGAACCCAAGCAAGGGAAACGGCTGGATTGCGACAGGGAAAGGAGGCATCCCATGGCGGAAGCGGAAAGAAACGTCATTTCGTTGCTTCGGGAGCAGCTCAAAACCGTAAACGAACTCGTGGAAGGAACGATGGCCGACGTGACGCCGGAGCAGGCCCACTGGACTCCGCCAGGCGTTGCGATGCCGATCGGGGCGACCTACGCTCACGTGGTCGTCTCGCAGGACGGCGTAATCAACGGGATGCTCAAAGGGGGCGCTCCCCTTTTTGCCTCCTCCTGGGCGGGAAAAACGGGGCTTTCCGAGCTTCCCCCCGATGTCGATCCGAAGAAACCGGGACTTCCGGACTGGAGCGCCTGGAGCCGCAAGGTGAAGGTGGACCTCCCGGCGTTCCGGAAATACGCCCAAGCCGTCTACACTGCTTCGGACGATTACCTGGCGACGCTTCGGGGAAAGGACCTGGATCGCCCCATGGATCTCACGGCGCTCGGGTTCGGCCAGTCCACGATGGGGTTCATCATCAACAACGCGGTCCTGGGAAACGCGTTCACCCACTGCGGGGAGATCTCGTGCCTGAAAGGCCTGCAGGGGAAGAAAGGGTACCCCTTCTGACAGGATGGCTGTAAGGATGAGCGCCCCTATTCCTTGAGCTTCATCACGCGGAATGCCTCGAGATAGACCGGCGGGGCATGAGGGTCGGGGATTCCGCTTTCGCTTTCCGGCTGCTCCAGGTTCGCCCTCTCCGCCTCTCGGGCGGCGCGTTTCCGGATCCTCTCCGACGGGTCCCACCCCCCCACCTGGCTTCCGTAGACCCGAAGCGATTCGATCTTCTTGCCGATCGTCCCGGTGATGTCGATCCACGTGTTCGGGGAGTGGGTGGCGCAGACGTAGACCGCGTGTACCTTGTGCGCCGCTCCTTCCTCGGGCCACAGGAGCTCCATCTCGGCGCAGGGGAAGACGGCTTCGAGTGCGGCCGCAGCCGCCGCGCGGTGGTCCGGGTGATTGATGTAGTAGTCCTCGAAGAACCAGGCCTGGGGGTCGCCGCAGATCACGACCTCGGGCCGGTACTTGCGGATCTCGCGGACAAGCCTGCGGCGCAGGTCAAGGGTCGGGACGAGCTCGCAGTCGTCGTATCCCAGGAAGACGACGTTTTTCACGCCAAGCACCCGGGCCGCCGCCTCCTGTTCCGTCTCGCGGGTGCGGGTAATCGTTTCCCGCGTGTACTTCTCTTCATGCGTGCCGACGTTGCCGCTGGTTACGATCACGAAAGTCACCTCGCAGCCGGCGCTCGTCCATTTTGCGATCGTGCCCGAGACGATGAACTCGGCGTCGTCGGGATGGGCGAAGATGGTCATCGCGGAAGAGGGAACGTAGTCGGCGTCGAACCTGGTCATCGATCTCCTCGGGGAAAAAGTACGTCTTATGGATGTTGATGCGCGGGGAGAAGGAAAGGATGCGAAACGACGGCGCCCTCCACTCCCGGGGACATTCCTGATTCATCTCCGGAATACGGGAGAGGAGTGTCCCCGCACACGACTATCGCACGTTGATCGTCCGGTACTTCGCAATCCGGACCAGTCCCGGCTTCGCCCCCTTGAACTTGGAGACGTGGCGCGCCTCCGTCAGGAACACCGGAACGTTTTGCGACCCCTTCGCCTTGCTGTGGAGGACCGCAAGCCGTGCGGCCTCCTCGACGACATCGTCCGGCACCTCCATGCCCGGCGGGCACTTGATCAGGACATGACTTCCCGGTATCCCCTGGGTGTGAAGCCACAGATCGTGGGATGCCGCCATCTCCTTCACGATCCGGTCGTTTCCCACGTTGTTCTTGCCGATTAAGAGGGTGTATCCGTGAAAGGTGCGCTCCTCCACCTGGGGCGGCGCGGCCTTCCCGGCGACTTTCTCCGGCTTCTGCTTCCTTTGCTTCGCAGGGGGGAACGAGGCGGACAGCTCCTGCCGCGTGGCCAGGAGCTCTTCCCGCGTGGAGGCTGCGGCAAGCTGCGCCTCGACCGACTCGAGGTAGTAGACGGACTCGGCCACCTCGCGCTTCCGCTTCCGTACGATCTCGGTCGCCCTCCTGGCCTTCTTGTGCAGGTGGAAGTACCGGGTCATGTTCTCCACGGGCGTCTTCGCCGGGTCGAGGGGAATCCCATGGAACTCGGTCATCCCCTTGCGCAGCGAGGCGAGGTTCGCCTTCAGCGCCTCGCCGTGTTCCCCCCCTTTGCGGCCTTCTACAAGCCTGTCCTCGTCCCCGCCCACGTTTTCGAGCTTTTGGCGTTCCTTCCGGAGAAGCGCGGAGAGGCGGGACCGGATCCGTTGGCGGAGGACGGCGTCCTCAAAGTTCTGCGCGATCTCCCCGTAATGGAGGTCCGCGGCTTCGTTGGCCGACGGGGCGGGAATAAATTCCACGAACCCGGCATTCGGGCAGGGGAACGGGAGGATCCGCTTCTTCCCCGTGGAAAGAGTGCCGATGCCGGGGGTGAAGTCGTCCTCCTCGTACCGGCGCACCAGATCCCGAACTGCCGCGATCAGGTCGGCGGCGCTTTCCTTCCCTCGTCCCGCCGCTTCATGGGCCAGCTCCT
Source organism: Candidatus Deferrimicrobiaceae bacterium (assembly GCA_041557435.1). GTDB lineage: Bacteria > Desulfobacterota > Deferrimicrobia > Deferrimicrobiales > Deferrimicrobiaceae > JBFFGP01. The sequence continues at coordinate 5,195 of JBFFGP010000019.1, forward strand.
GTCCCAGGCCGGAAACCTCCCGCTGGAGGACACGCGGAAGCCCCTCCCACCCCATCGACCAGATTCGCTCCGCGTCTGCTTCCGTGAGCTCGGGGAGAAAGATCCGCTCCGGCTTGGGGAGCGGCCGGTACGGGATCCCCGGGGCGACCTCCCGGATCCGGCTCTCCTCGGAGGAGACCGTCCGGAGCGGCTCGAGGATGTTGCCGTCCGGCCCCACATAGATCAAATTGGCGTGTCGCCCGTACAGCTCGGGGAAGAGGGTCGTCCTGTCGTGTTCCGCATCGGGCCGGTTCGATTGGAACTCCATCCGGACCAGCCGGTCGAAGGGGGTAACGGTGATCCCGGCAAGCCGCATACCGGCCAGGTGGCGCCGCAGGTACTGGCAGAACCTCGGGGGGGAAGGCGGGTTGGGGACGCGCCGGGTGGTGAGGTGGATGCGGCAGAGCTCGGCGTGGGCGGAAACGAGCAGGCGGACTTCCTCCCGGCCCGTCCATAGCGTAAGGACGATTTCCCGTTCCCTGGGTTGGTGCACCTTGGATACGAGCGCTCCCCGAAGGCTTTCGGATAGCTCCGCCACGATCCGTTTCAGGAGGAACGCATCCATCGTGATGGTATTGTACTCCCATCCCGAACGGGAAAAGGTACCCTGTCGGGGCTTTCGACCCGTAAGACTGGGAGGAGAGGAAAGAGACGATGCCGCACACCGAGACCCCCGGCTTCCGTATGTATTACGAAACGAAAGGGGGGGGAGACCCGCTGCTCCTGATCAATGGGCTGGGAAGCGACAGCACGGAGTGGCTCTTCCAGTTCCCCGAGTTCGCGAGGCGCTTCCTGGTCGTCGCGTTCGACAATCGGGGAGCAGGCGGGAGCGATACCCCTCCGGGGCCGTACTCCACCGCGCAGATGGCCGACGACGCGGCGACTCTCCTTACGCACCTGGGGGCAGGCCGGGCGCACGTCCTCGGAGTCTCTTTGGGGGGGATGATCGCCCAGGAGGTTGCGCTTCGCCACCCGGACCGGGTGCGAAAGCTCGTGCTGGCGTGCACGGCGCCGGGCGGGGAAGGTTCCGTGCGTCCCGCGCCCGATGTCCTGAAAAAGTTCGTCCGTTCCCCCGGGGGCGATCCGGAAGAGGAGATCCGACGGGTGCTCCCCTTCCTCTATTCGGAGGGATACCTGCGCGATCGCCCGGAGGAGATCGAGGAGTTCGTCCGGAGGAGGCTTGCGATTCCGGTTTCCGTGGAGGGGCACTCCGCGCAGCTTTCGGCTGCCGTGAGCCATTCTGCCTGGGACAGGCTTACGACCATCGAGGCCCCGACGCTGGTGATTGCCGGAGACGGGGACAGGGTGGTGCCGACGGAAAATTCGCGGCGCATCGCGCAGCGCATCCCGGGGGCAAAGCTCCTCATCCTTCCGGGAGCGCCACACAGACTCTTTGCGGAGAACGCGGAGGCGTTCAACCGCGAGGTGATGTCGTTCCTGCTATCGGAACGCCCGGAATCCCCCTAAAGGGCACCCGCGGCGCGCAGGTCCTTCTCGAACCGGGACGGGTGGAACTGGTCCCCCGAGACGATCGTCCCCTCGATGTCCAGCGTGGGGACCTTCTTCATTCCGTCGTTGAGCTTCATGACGATCTCGGCGGCGTCCGGGTTCTCCTCGATGTTGATTTCTTCGTACGACAGGTTCTTCGAATCGAGGAACTTCTTGGCCGCCCGGCAATCGGGGCACCACGTCGTGGTGTACATCACGATCTTCTTCATCATCGTGCCGCTCCTTATCCCTCCTCTGCGGCCGGGTTCCGGCGGTTACAACGTGGGTGGATCCTCCGGGGGAAGACTCCTCTTGCGACGCTCGCCTGCCGACCGGATGCTGTCTCTGTGACTTTTGATGATGAAATCGGCCGCGTTGTCCGGGTCGTCCGTGACGTGGAACAGTTTCAGGTCGGATTTCGAGATTGTCCCGTGTTCCAGCATCTTGGTCCGCATCCACTTGAGCAGGTCGCCCCAGTACCCCGTCCCCATAAGCACGACGGGGAACCTGCGGATCTTTCCCGTCTGCATGAGCGTGAGCGACTCGAAGAACTCGTCGAGCGTTCCGAATCCGCCGGGCATGATGACGTACCCCGCGGCGTATTTCACGAACATCACCTTGCGCGCGAAAAAGTGTTTGAAGTGGAGGGACTTGTCCTGGTACCGGTTCGCCTTCTGCTCCTCGGGGAGCTGGATGTTGAGCCCGATGGAGAGTCCCTTGCCGCGCTTGGCCCCCCGGTTCGCGGCCTCCATGATCCCCGGGCCTCCGCCGGAGATGATGGCGTATCCTCTGCGGGAGAGTACTTCCGCCACCTTGCACGTGGTCTTGTACGACCATTCGTTCCGCTTCGCGCGCGCACTGCCGAAGATGGAGACGGCCGGCCCGACGCTGTGGAGGGATTCGAACCCCTCCACGAACTCGCTCATGATGCGGAAAACGCGCCACGTCTCGACCCCGGCAAATTCCTCCACGATGCTCCCTTCCTACGACTTCCGGGAGGTCTTGGCGTAGAAGGTCTCCAGCACCTGAATGACGTCCTTGCTCCCGCACTTCGGGCACTTGCGCTTTCCGGCCTCGTACTCCGAGTAGGAAAGAATTTCCTGGAATTTTTTCTTGCATCTCCTGCACTCGAAGGAGTAGGTGGGCATGGCATCCTCCTTTTTTGCCCCACGGGTGTATCTTTTCCGAAGTACCTGCCTGTGTAAGGTAGTAAATGCCATAAAGTTGGTTCGTAGGCAAGCAAAGGAGAAACGGGACAAGGTCGAACCGACCCCGTCGCAGGCCGCATCTTACCATATATGGAAAAGGTTCCGTTTCTCAACTACAGGGAGGTACTGGTCACCGGGGGGACGGGCTTTCTGGGCCGTCACGTATGCCGCGCGCTGATCGCGAGGGGCTACCTCCCCCGTCTGCTTGTCCGGGTCGGATCGGAAGATCGCATCCCGGAGGATATCCGGCGGGCCTGCAGGGTGACCCCGGGCGACGTCACCAACCGGGAGTTCGTGGAGAACGCGGCCCAGAGCACCGAGGCGATCGTTCACCTGGCGGGCATCATCCGGGAGTTCCCGGCGCGCGGCGTCACGTTCGAGAGGGTCCACGGGGAAGCCACGCAGCACGCGGTGCACGCGGCGAAGATGTGGGGGATCTCCCGATTCGTGCACGTAAGCGCCCTCGGAGCGTCGCCCCACGGACCCGGAAACTATTTTTCCTCGAAGGGCAAGGCGGAGGAAATCGTCAGGCAGTCGGGTCTTTCCTGGACCATCTTCCGGCCGAGCGGGATTGTCGGGCCCGGGGACCAGTTCCTCACCGAACTCGGGCGGGCGGTGCGGCGTGCCCCGTTTCTTCCCATTCCTGGCGATGGAGAGTTCCTCCTGCAGCCCGTGTTCGTCGGCGACGTGGTCAAGGGGATTACGGATTGCCTCAAGCGTCCCGACACGGAAAAACGCGAGTTCGAGGTCGGCGGACCGGAGAGGATCACGTATAACGCCCTGATCGACCGGATCGCGGCGGCCCAAGGCGTAAGGGTTCGCAAGGTGCACATCCCCCTTCCGCGGTTCCGCCGTATCGTAGGCTTCTTCTCCCGGTTCGAGAAATTTCCTCTCACACCGGACATGCTCGAAGTTCTCCTGGCGGGAAACACGTGTGAAAGGGACCCGTTCTTTTCCACCTTCGGCATCGACCCGCTCCC
>JBFFGP010000020.1:0-8437 GCA_041557435.1 Candidatus Deferrimicrobiaceae bacterium
AGCAAGACGGCTTGGTGCCGTTGTGGAAGCCTACGATGTCCGCGCCGCGGTCAAGGAACAGGTGGAGAGCCTGGGGGCGAAATTCGTGGAACTTCCGCTCCCCGGCGAAAGCGTCGAGGGGGAGGGCGGCTACGCCAAGGCCCTGGACGAAGAGTTCTACCGGCGGCAGCGGGAGACGATGTCCCGCGTCGTAGCCGAGAGCGACGTCGTGATCACCACCGCCCAGGTCCCCGGCAAGAAAGCTCCCCTGCTCATCACCGGGGAGATGGTGGCCGGCATGGGGTCCGGATCGGTGATCGTGGACCTCGCGGCGGAACAGGGGGGGAACTGCGAACTCACGCGCGCCGGCGAGACCGTCGTCCTTCACGGCGTGACCATCCTGGGCCCCGTGAACCTCCCCGCGACCGTTCCGTACCACGCCAGCCAGATGTACGCGAAAAACGCTGCCGCCTTTCTTCTGCACCTCGTAAAGGACGGGAATCTCCTCCTCGATTCCGGGGACGAGATCACCCGGGAAACACTCGTGGCGCACGGGGGCGACGTAGTCCACCCGTGGGTGCGGGCCGCCCTCGGGCTCCCTGTCGAAAATTCGTCACAAGAAGGGAGTTCCTGATGGAGGGATTGATCGCAAGCCTTACGATCTTCGTCCTCGCCATCTTCGTGGGGTTCGAGGTGATCACCAAGGTGCCGCCGACGCTCCACACGCCGCTCATGTCCGGGTCGAACGCCATCTCGGGGATCACCCTCGTCGGCGCCCTGCTATCCGCCGGCCACCAGCACACCCTGCTCACGACCATCCTGGGCTTCGTCGCGGTGGTCTTCGCCACCGTCAACGTCGTGGGGGGATTCCTGGTGACCCACCGGATGCTCGGGATGTTCCAGAGGAAGGAGGACCGGTGAGCGGCGCGCTGATCAACCTCTCCTACCTTGCCGCTTCGGCCCTGTTCGTTTTCTGCCTGAAGGGGCTTTCGCACCCGCGTACCGCGGTGCGGGGAAATCTCCTCGGGGCGCTGGGGATGCTCCTGGCCGTGGCGGTAACGCTTCTGGATCGCCAGATCGTGAGCTTCGAAGTGATATTCGCGGGAATTCTTTTCGGGTCCGCCGTCGGCGCTGCCTTCGCCGTGAAGGTGCCGATGACGGCCATGCCTCAGATGGTCGCCCTGTTCAACGGGTTCGGAGGAGGGGCCTCCGTGCTGGTGGCCGGCGCAAGCTTTCTCGAGACGATCGCGGCAGGGTCTCCCCCTCCCGCCCGCTTCCTGGTGGCCGTCTCCTTGACCGCCCTCATCGGTGCGGTCACCTTCTTTGGAAGTCTCGTCGCCTTCGGCAAGCTCCAGGGGCTTATCACAGAGAATGCGGTGGTCTTCCGGGGACAACAGGCGGTAAACGCCGCCATCGGGCTGGTATGCGTCGTCCTGGGGGGGTGGCTCGTGACAACCCCTTGGGAACCTGCAAGTTACCTCGCACTCGCCGGGGTCGCCTCCGTCCTGGGCGTGCTGCTCGTGATTCCCATCGGGGGGGCGGACATGCCCGTCGTGATCGCCCTGCTGAACTCCTATTCGGGACTGGCGGGTGCGGCCACGGGGTTCGTCCTGGATAACAACGTCCTGATCATCGCCGGCTCGCTCGTCGGGGCGTCCGGGATCATCCTCACCCGGATCATGTGCATCGCGATGAACCGGTCCCTGGGGAACGTCCTGTTCGGCATCGGGGGCACGGTGGGAACGGGACCTGTCCCGGGAGAGGAAATCTACGAGGGGAAGGTCAAGTCGGCCTCGCCCGAGGAGGTGGCGATGTTGTTCGACACGGCGCGGCGGGCCTCGATCGTACCGGGGTACGGGATGGCCGTCTCGCAGGCGCAACACGCCGTGCGCGACCTGGCCAATCTCCTCGAATCGCGTGGAGTCGAGGTGGAGTTTGCGATCCACCCGGTAGCGGGGCGGATGCCGGGACACATGAACGTCCTCCTCGCGGAGGCGAACATCCCGTACGACAAGCTGAAGGAGATGGACGAGGCCAATTCCGGCTTCGCGCAGACGGACATCGCCCTCGTGATCGGAGCCAACGACGTGGTGAACCCGATGGCGCGCACCGATCCGGACGGCCCAATCGCCGGGATGCCCATCCTCGACGTGGACAAGGCCCGGACCGTCGTTGTGGTCAAACGCTCTTTGAGCCCCGGGTTCGCCGGAATCCCCAATCCGTTGTTCGCCGCCGGCAACACGCTCATGCTGTTCGGCGACGGAAAGAAGATGATCCTCGAACTGATTACGGCGCTCAAGGAGTTCTGACCGGCGGGAACAAGCGGGACCGCCCCTTACTTGCTTTTCTACGGATACATATCGAGCACACTGCGCACCTTGGTGCCCAGGGCGCGCACCGTAAAGGGCTTCTGGAGAAACTCCGACCCCGGCACTAGTACCCCGTCGTGCAGGATGATGTGGTCCGTGTACCCGGACATGAAGAGAACTTTCATCTCAGGGCGCTGCGCGGTAAGGCGCCTTGCCAGTTCGGGGCCGTCCATCCCGGGCATCACGACATCGGTGAGCAGCAGGTGGATCGGCCCCTCGTGCCGCTCGCTCACCTCGAGGGCCTCCGTCCCGCGGTGCGCCTCCAGGACGTTGTACCCCTGCTGGGCCAGGATCTCCCGGACCAGTTCCCGCACCATTCTTTCGTCTTCTACCACGAGGACGGTCTCCTCCCCCGTGGACGGGTAGAACAGGGCAGCGTCCTTCTCCGCAAATTCGGCGGGCATCTCCACGCTCGGAAGATAGACCTTGAACGTCGTTCCGAGGCCCACATCGCTGTACGCCCAGATGTAGCCGCCGCTCTGCTTCACGATGCCGTAGACGGTCGCAAGCCCAAGCCCCGTCCCCTTCCCCACCTCCTTGGTCGTGAAGAACGGCTCGAAAAGGCGGGACATCGTGGCCTCGTCCATTCCGCTTCCCGTGTCGGTGACCTCCAGCAACACGTAGGAGCCGGGCTGGACAGGATCATGGCGACCGGGATCGGTCTCGCCGAGAACCAGGTTCCCCGTCTTGAGGAGGAGCTTCCCCCCTTTCGGCATCGCATCCCGCGAGTTGACGGCCAGGTTCGCGATGACCTGCTCGATCTGCCCCGGATCGGCCTTCACGCATTCCAGGTTGTCCGCGAGGGAAGTGACAAGCTCGATGTCCTCCCCGATCAGGCGGCGAAGCATCTTCTCCATGTTCATCACCACCTGGTTCAGGTCCAGCACCCTGGGCCTTAGGACCTGGCGACGGCTGAATGCCAGGAGCTGGTGCGTGAGCGACGCGGCCCGGTTGCCGGCCTTGCGGATCTCCTGCACCTCCCGGCGTGCCGGATCGCCCTCGGGAAGGTCCATCAGGAGAAGATCGGTGTACCCGGTGATGGCCGTCAACAGGTTGTTGAAATCGTGAGCGATCCCCCCGGCGAGCCTTCCCACCGCTTCCATCTTCTGCGCCTGGCGAAGCTGCTCTTCCACCCGTCGTTCGTTCGTCACGTCCCGTTTGACCGCCACGTAGTTGATCACATCCCCGCGGGCGTCCCGCACAGGAGAGATGACCGCATCCTCCTCGTACAGGGTCCCGTCGCTTCGCCGGTTGGTGAAGGCGCCCGTCCATACCTCACCCCGCAACAGGGTATCCCACATATCCCGGTAGAAAGCGTCGTCATGGTTCCCGCTCTTTAAAACCCGCGGGTTCTGGCCGAGAATCTCATCGCGCCGGTACCCGGTGATCCGCTCGAAGGCGGGGTTGACGTACTGAATGTCGCCGGAAAGATCGGTAATCAGAATGATCTCGGCGGACTGTTCCACGGCCGTTGCGAGGCGAAGGAGGGTCTCCTCCGACTTCCTCCGTTCGGTGATGTCTATGATGATGGACATGATGCCGGTAATCGTCCCTCCGGGGCCGCGAAGGGGGGAAGTGGAGACGCTGATATCGATGGGCGACCCGTCCTTCCTGAGACGGCGGAGTTCCACCCCCGTGAACATCTTTCCCTGGAGCGCAACCTCGCGGAGGGCGCGGAACTCCTCCTGCTTTTCCTCGGGAACGATCGGGTGAGGCTTGCCGATCGCTTCTTCCGCAGTCCACCCGAACATCCGTTCGGCGGCGGGGTTCCATATCTGGATGTTCCCCGATGCGTCGAAGACCACGATGGCGAGCGGCGCGGCGTGGATCAGCGCCTGCAGGGTGTCCGTGCTTGCCTGCAGGGCGGACTCCGCCTTCCTGTGTTTCGTCATGTCGGCGCAGATCAGAAGCAGGTGGGGTTTGTCGCCTGACGTGATGGGGACGAGACGGCAGTCGAGCCATACCTCCCTTCCGAAGGAACTCACCATGTGGAACTCGATCCTTTGTTCTGTGCCGGTCGCCAGTGCCTCCTCGGCCATGTCCGCCACACCGGCCTTCCGGAACGATTCGATCTCCCGGAAATTCTGTGCGAGGATCTGCTCCCGGGAACCCCCGATGATCGCCCCGGTAGCCTCGTTGGTGTAGACGCACTGACCGGTGGAATCGTAGGTAACGATGCCATACGGTGATGCGTCGAGGATCTTCTGGTTGAACTCGAGGACATCGGAGAGATGCCGCTCCCTCTCCCTGCGGGCGGAGATGTCGCGGATGATGCTTAAGAGAACCCTTTCGTTCCCGATGGCGGCCCCGCGGGAACTCACCTCGACGGGAAACGTGCTCCCGTCCCGTCGTCGATGCACGGTTTCGAAAAGACTCCCTTCGCGACCCGCCAGGGACATCTGCTCTCCCACCTGGGAAACGGTTGAGGGGTCGCGCAGGTCGTGGATTCTCAGGGAAAGCAGCTCGTTCTTTCCATGACCGTAGGCCTCGACAGCCGTCCTGTTGGCATCGAGGATCCGGCCGTCCTCGCGTAGGATCAGGAGGATGTCCCGCGCGTTATCCCAGAAGAGAAAGTGGGCGAGCGCATCATCGAACCGCTCCCCCTCGACGCGCTTGTCTTGGCTACTCCTCATCTCCATCCCGTTCACCCTATGCCGGCGGTAGGCGGGGCAAATATGTGGACGCCAACATTACATTTCAAGGTATCACACGAAACATTCCCAATACGGGTTATTTCCTACCGGTCCGAAAACGGGATCCCCCCCCTGGTGGCGCATCCAACCTCGTGCCGGGGAATTGCCCCTTCACTCGGTCCCCTCGGGACGCAACGCAGGGCAAGACCTGCGACTCCCTGTCCGCTTTCCCCTCGGGGAAAGCGGTTTTTTTTACTATTTCCGGGGCGCGTCCCGGGGTTTTCCTTGCCATCCGATTCCCGGAGGCGGTATCTTCAACTATCACCCAGACAATCGCCCCGACTCGTTCCGCGGGGTACGGGAGGCTGCCATGCGAAAGACCTGGATGTGGATGGTTGTGTTTGCGCTGACGTGTGCCCTTTCCGGGACAGCACTGGCCGAAGCGGACGGCGTCGCCGTCTATCAACGGTGCTTCGGGTGCCACAAGTCCACCGGCGTAGGCATCGGGGGCATCTTCCCTCCCCTCGCCGGGCACGCGGCAAACCTGGTAAGCGCCGACCGGACCTACCCGGTCCTGGTGCTCCTGTACGGTCTCGAAGGCGAGATCGAGGTGGAGGGAAAGAAGTACAAAGGGAAGATGCTTGCCTTCGGGGACAAGCTGAAAGATGACGAGATCGCGGCGGTGCTGAACCATATCCTTGCCAGCTGGGGAAACGACAAGATGCTGCCCAAGGGGCACAAGGAGTTCTCCGCTGCCGAGGTAAAGGCCCAGCGGGGAAAGAAGCTCACCCCGAAGAAGATCTACGATGCACGGCAGAAACTGAAAATAGAGTAGAGAAGGGGCTACCCCCCCGTGCAGGTCGCCCGCACGGGGGGTGCCGCATGAGCGCGATCCTTTACGGATCCGCACCGGCGGAAACGTCGCCTCCCGGTCGGCCCTTTCGTTTCCCCTTCCGCAATCCCGTCCAGTCCCGGAAAAAGCGTTTTCCCCCATGCTCCATGATCCTGAGAACGTCAATGGACTTTTTCTCCTCATCGACGGCCTCTTCCACCATGCGGATGTCTTCCGGATCACCATCCCGCAGATATCCGAACATCAGGAGATTCCCAAGGGGGAGAAGGGGGGGAATTGCATAGTAATCGGCCCCCGGCGGACCGTCGCGGCCTATGTACCTCCCGAAAAGACGCCTCGGCTCTCCCAGCAGGATCCGGGCAGTGTAGAAAGAGTCGCACGGGGAGAGGAAGACCATCTCGTAGGGGATCTCCTTCCCCCCGCCCATAAGTCCCTGGGTCACGTCATCGGCCGAGAGGAACGGTCGGTCCATTCCGCTCAGCAGGTATTTCAGATAGCGGTTCCCGCGGATGGCGCGGTGCCGCACCGGATCCGGGGAGTCCGACGCCGGGTAGACCTCGTTGGACCGAAGGGCGACGTCGAAGAACATCCGGCCATCGGGGGGAAGAGGAATCTGCGCGTCCACGAGGTAGGTCCGGTGGCTGTTGTGCTGGGAGAGTATCACCGCCATGGGCCGTTTTTCTTCGTCAAGGACTACATGAACGACCACGAAGTTGTCCAGGTCGTGCCACTCTTCCGGGGAGAATCCCGCAATCCTCAAGAGAAGGTCGTACCCCTTCGGGAGGCCAGCAGGAAGGCCGCTCACGGCAAACACCGCGTTATACTTTAGGAATGTGATGGGAAACGCGCTGCTTATCCCCCCCTCCACCGGGAAGGATACCTGCTCGCGGATTATCCTCCCGTAAACCACCGGCATCCTTGTCGCAAGAGGGATCCCCTCTTCTTCCTTCCCCACCCGCCGGTCCAGCCCCGCGGCGCGGTACCGCTCGGCCTGAAAATCGAGATAGACCCCCTTGTTGTCCCGGTTGGCATCGAGGACCTCGGGCGTAACCTTCTCCGTCACCACGGATTTCTCGGGATAGCGGCGAAGAACCGTATGCGGGAGGTAGTCCCGGTAGAAATCGATCGGGTAGCGGCCCCCAACCGGGAGGATCAGACGGGGGCGATACCGCAGAAGAAGTTCCCGGTCCTCCCCTGCCGGCGGCGGTTCCTCCTCCCGGCAACGGCCGCCGTAGAACTCCTCGAAGCCGGGATAGTCCGCGAATGACCGGTACGTTTTCCCGGCGGGACGGCATCCGCCGAACGCCAATGCGAGACATACCGTAACCGTGGCCAATATGCGGGAAGGTTGGCCGGTTGGTTGGCGTCTCACGGGCCTGCGCGTTGAAAAACGAGAAGCTCTGTTATCCCAAGGAAAAACCGCTTCGCCAGGACAAGGGCGAACCCGCTTTCCCCGAAGAGGTCGAGAAGATTCCCCCTGTTCGGGAACGCCGCAAGGCTTGCCGCGATGTACCCGTGGATCTCGTGGTTCCCATGGAGGATCAGCCCCCAGGAGCCGCACCACGTTCGCAGGAGCAGGTATTGGGGGATTCGGAAAAACGCCGCCCGGGGCTTCGAGAAATCGAGAAAGGCGGCTGTGCCGCCCGGCTTCAGGACCCGCCGGATCTCGCTTATGGCGCGCCGGAGATCCGGAGCGTTGCGCAGCGCGTAGCTTCCCGTGACGATGTCGACGCTTTCTTCCGGAAATTCCACCGCGCACATGTCCTGCCGAAGGAAGCGGAGATTGGGGTAGCGATTTCGTTCCCTGGCGATGCCAAGCATCGGCTCGGCGATATCCAGCCCTACGATCCGCCCCCCCGGATACCGCTGCGCCAGGAGAAAGGAGACGTCGCCCGTCCCGCATGCGATGTCCACGCACAAGGGCTTTGCGATCTCCGGCAGCGAGCCGACCAGACGTGCCTTCCACGCTGCGTCGCGAAACAGCGACATGGCGCGCGTGGCCGTGTCGTACCGCGGCGCCGCCTCGGAAAAGTGAAGCTCGTTGTAGAGTTTCTTCCTCTCCGGGACGCGGAGGGTATCCCTGCCTATCGGCTTTAGCCGCGCCATCACCCTTCTTCTTCTCCCTCGTCGCCCGCCCCCGCCAGGGAGGGACGAGGAAAAAGCGGCCCATCCTCGTTTTCCCTTGCCGGGAGATACTTCCACATGCTCCCGCCGTGGAGCGCCCGGAACAACTCGTCGTAGGCCTTAAGGACCTGCGCGCGGTGGGTCTCGTCGATCCGAACGGCCTTCCCGACGAATTCGTGGCACCAGCGGCAGTCCCCGCAGTCGACGTCGCGGCACCCGGATTCCTTGAACCGCTCCATGAATCCGTCGAGAGCCCGGTTGTCGATATGGACGGGAGCCTCCCCAGTGAGGGGCCGCGTCATGTGCCGCAGATCGGCTACGCGCTTGAGGAGCATCATGCGCACGGGATTCACCAGCGCGGGACGCAGGAGAAAGCGCAGGATCCATCCCGGGCCGCGGCGGTAATACCGCTCGTTTTCCTGCACCCCATGGAAGGCGTAGGGCTGGACGAGGTCGAGGAGGTTCCCGTCGTAGCGGCG
>JBFFGP010000021.1:0-8396 GCA_041557435.1 Candidatus Deferrimicrobiaceae bacterium
CGAACGGTTGTGCTGCGAGAATCCCGGATCCGATCCGGATCGTCGTGCCGGAGTTCCCTACGTCGATTACGTCCTGGGGCTCATCGAACCCCCCCATCCCGCGCCCGCGGATGCGGATCTCCGTGGGGGAGATTTCACGAATGTCGACTCCCAGAGCGATCATCATCCCCACCGTCCGGAGAGTGTCCTCCGCCGGGAGGAACCCCCGGATACGGCTTTGCCCCTCGGCCATCGAGGCGAGCATCACGGCCCTGTGGCTGATCGATTTGTCTCCCGGGACGGTTACGGTACCGGATATCGTAAGCCTTCTCGGCATGTTATAACCTGTCTCTCGTCCGCTTCGATTTCCGGAAGAAGGCCAGAAGCCCTTTTGCATCCTCCTGCCGGATGAGCCCCTCAAGCTTCGCAAAGTTCTTCCGGTAGTGCCCGATCGCCCGGAGGACCTCGGCACGGTTTTGGAGGACGATGTCCTTCCACATCTCGGGATTGCTCGAGGCGATCCTCGTGAAGTCCCGAAACCCCCCCGCGGAGTAGCCGAGGGGGACCCGGGAGTCGAGAGTCGCAACCGAATGGACCAGGGCGTAGGCGACGGCATGGGGGAGGTGGGAAACGTAAGCGAACACGTGGTCGTGCGTAACCGGATCCATCCGCAGCACCCGGGCCCCCGCCATCCTCCACAGCGCCTCGATGCGCCGAAGGGCGGCTTCGCTGTTGCCCGCAGCCGGGGTGACGACCGACGTCCTCCCACGGAACAGGGACGGGGCCGCCGCCTTGTACCCCGAGTTCTCCGTCCCCGCAATCGGGTGCCCGCCGACGAACTCTGCTCCTTGTGCCACGCTCTCCTGTCCGGCCCGGACGATCTTCGCCTTGACGCTACCGACGTCGGTGAGCACCGATCCGGGCCTCATCCTTTTCCCGATGCGCCGGATGAGACCGACGGAGCGGATCACCGGTACGCACACCACGACGATGTCGCATGCCGCGATCTCGGTCTCCGTACAGGCCCGCGCGATGGCGCCGGACTTCCGAGCCATTCGCACGGATTCGCCAATCCGGTCGCATCCCCATACCTCGGGCGCGCCCGGCTTACCTTTTAGCGACAGGGCGAGCGACCCGCCGATCAGACCCAGCCCCACGATGCCAAGACGCTCTGCGATCACGAGGTCCCCAGCTTCTTGCCTACGGCGGCCGCGATCTCCTTGAGCCGTGCAGCCATCTCCCGGAAGGCCTCGGGCCGAAGGGACTGCGGCCCGTCCGACAAGGCGGTTTCGGGATCGTGGTGCACCTCCACCATGACACCGTCCGCGCCTGCGGCGATGGCGGCAGCGGAAAGCGGCTCGACCAGTCTCACCTTCCCGGCGGCGTGACTGGGATCGGCGATCACCGGAAGATGGGAGAGTTCCTTCACGACAGGGATGGCCGAGACGTCGAAGGTGTTCCGCGTGGCCGACTCGAAGGTCCGCACCCCGCGTTCGCAGAGGATGATCTGCCGGTTCCCCTCCGAGGCGATGTACTCGGCAGACATCAGCCACTCCATGATCGTCGCGCTCAAACCCCGCTTGAGGATGACGGGCTTGTCCAGGCGGCCCACCTCGGTGAGAAGACGGAAGTTCTGCATGTTCCGCGCCCCGATTTGGATCACGTCGGCATACGATTCCACGAGGTCTATGTCCCTCGGGTCCATAAGCTCGGTGACCACCGGCAGGCCCGTCGCCTCGCGCGCCTCGGAGAGATACCTAAGGCCCTCTTCCCCCAACCCCTGGAAAGCGTACGGAGAGGTGCGCGGCTTGAAGGCCCCCCCGCGCAGGAACGATGCACCGGACGAGGCGACCTCCCTCCCGATCCCGAGCATCATCTCCCTTCCCTCGACCGAGCACGGTCCCGCGAAGAACGCCACCGTCCCGCCGCCGATCTTCTGCCCCCGCACCGTGATGACAGTGTCCTCCTTCTGGAAGTCCCGGCTGACGATCTTGTACGGCTTGAGGATGCGCAGGACCTTCTCGACGCACTCCATTCCTTCGAACGCCTCTGGCTGCATCCTCCGTTCGTCGCCGATGGCGCCGATGATCGTCCGCTCCACGCCCCGGGAGATGTGCGCCATGAGTCCGTACGCCTTGATCTTCTCCTCGACCTGGTTGATCTCCCGGTCGGCGGCGCCTCCCTTCAACACGATGATCATGTACGGATTCTCCCTTTTCTGCCTTCCGCTCTCCCCATCGCCGTTCCGCGTTTTCCAGCGATCAGATCGCCCGAGGGTAGGAGCCTAGGATTTTCAGGTACTGGGCGCGCATCCGGAGTTCGTCCAGGGCCCGAGCCACCGGATCGTCCGTTATGTGCCCTTCCATGTCGAGGAAGAAAAGATATTCCCACGCTTTCTTCTTCACGGGGCGGGATTCGATCTTCGTGAGGTTGATCCGGTGGCGGGAGAACGGCTCCAACATGAGATGAAGCGCGCCCACTTCGTCCCGGGAGGAGAACAGGACCGAGGTCTTGTCGTTCCCGGTCCGTTCCGGGGCGATCTTTCCGATGATGATGAAGCGGGTGACGTTGTTCTTGTTGTCCTGGATCCGTTTCCGGATGCATTTCAGCCCGTAGATCTTGGCGGCCGCCTCCCCCGCGATCGCCGCGGCCGACGGGTCGTCGATCGCCAGCTCCGCAGCCCGTGCGGTGCTCTCGACGTCGAAGACCGCGGCATTGCCCAGATTCCGCTCGAGCCACATGCGACACTGGGCGATGGCGTGAGGGTGGGAGTATACCTTCTTCACGTGCTCGATGTCGCCCGTGACCGAGAGGAGGTCGTGGGCGACCTCTATGAGGATCTCGCCGCTGATCAACAGGTTGTGGTCGATGAACATGTCGAGGGTGTTGCTAACGATCCCCTCGCTCGAGTTCTCGATGGGAACGACGCCGAAGTCCGCGTTCCCGCGCTCCACCACGTCGAATACCCAGGAGACGTTGATCTGCGCGACGTAGTCGGCGCTTTCCCCGAAGTGCTTGAGGCACGCAAGGTGGGTGAACGTCGCACGGGGACCCAAAAACGCCACGCTCAACGGTTTCTCGAGAGCGAGGGAGGCCGAGATGATTTCCCGGTAGATCGACTTGAGCGCCTCGTTCGGAAAGGGGCCGGGGTTGGCGCCTGTGAGCCGGCGAAGGATCTCGACCTCACGCTCCGGGACGTAGAACCGCAATTGCTGATCCGCCTTGATCTTCCCCACCTCGATCACGGCCTGCGCGCGTCGATTGAGGAGGAAGAGGATCTGGTCGTCCAACGCGTCGATCTCGTCGCGCAGTTCCTTCATCCGATCCCGGGTCACCTATGAGCCACCCGCCTTCCGCTTGATCCGACCGATGTCCCGGTACTTCGCGTACCTGCGGTCGAGAAGCTGCTGGACAGACAGGGACCGGATCGACGCGAGCGATTCGATCAGGGCCGCCCGGACCGTGTCGGCGGCAGCCTTGTGGTCGCGGTGCGCTCCCCCTTCCGGCTCCGGCAGGATCTTGTCCACCACGCCGAACTTCTTGAGATCCGGGGCGGTGATCTTCATCATCTCGGCGGCCGTCGCCGCGCTTGCGGTGTCCCTCCAGAGGATGGAGGCGCACCCTTCGGGGGAGATGACCGAGTAGATCGCGTACTCCATCATGAGGATCTCGTCCCCGATTCCCAGCGCAAGGGCGCCGCCGCTCCCCCCCTCTCCGACCACGGCCACCACGAGCGGGGTCCCGAGCTTAGCCATCTCGAGCAGGTTCCGGGCGATTGCCTCGGACTGGCCGCGCTCCTCGGCGCCGATCCCCGGGAAGGCCCCCGGCGTGTCGATGAAGGTGATCACGGGAAGGCGGTACTTCTCGGCGAGCTTCATTAGCCGAAGTGCCTTGCGGTACCCCTCCGGGTGCGCCATCCCGAAGTTGCGGTGGATCTTCTCGTTGGTGTTTCTCCCCTTCTGCTGGCCGATGATCATCACCTTTTCGGAGTCGAGCTCCGCGAAGCCGGCGACGATGGAAGGATCGTCACGATACGCCCTGTCCCCGTGGATCTCCAGGAAATTCTTGAAGCAGAAATTTACGTAGTCGAGCATGTAGGGCCGGTTCGGATGGCGGGCCAACTGGGTGATCTGCCACCGGGTCAGGTTGGAGAAGGTTTCCTTGCGGATCTTTGCGATCCTCTTCTCCAGCTTGTCCGCCTCCTCTTGGAGGCTATTGTCGGATCCGTCGTCGATCCGGCGGAGCTGTTCCAGCTTGTTCTCGAGGTCGACGATCGGCCTCTCGAAGTCGAGGTATTGGAGATTCATCCCGGCTCCTGACAGGGGGGTAATCTCCTAATTTATGGAAAAATGAGGCTTATCACAAGAGCTTATTTTTTTTAACCGGCAATCCCTAATTTCCTGACGATATCTATACATGACATTGGCGGAATGAATTATACTCTGCACATCCCGCGCAACCGATCCGAGACCGGTTTCCCGATTTTCGGGAAACCTGCGGTTGGCGACATAATCCAAGAACGGGACGATTCCCGCGTATGGCCAGTCCTCAAGTAATCGCGCTCACACTTGCCGCCGCCTGCGCCACAATCGGAGCCTGGTGGTGCGATCTGCGGGAAGGAAAACAGGCACGAAACCTGAGAAATTGGCTCACGAAGCATCACCCGCACATCTGGGAAGAACTCCCCTGGATGCATCGAAAGTTGCTCTCCCCGAAAGTGGGCTTACACCTGATCGTCCGCCAGAAGAAGGTGGTTGACGAGGAGTTCCACGATCAGTACGAGCATATTCGAAGGCTCGGGAGAAGGAAGTTGCTCCTCGTGTTCCTGGGGGTATCCATGATCTGCCTGGTGATCGCAGGCAGCCGGATCCGGGGATGGGAATGGTAGCTCGTTCCGATTGGGGGTTTATTCAGGATCGGAAAAACATCAAAACGTCTGCAAGGTTCCGACCGATGCCGGTCAGCATCCCTTTTCCCGCCTGGGTGAAGACAAGATACGCGGATCCTCCTACAACGAGGAGGAGAAAGATGCAAAGGATAATCTCAGGGGACCACCGGAACTTCTGACGTCTGCGGGCTTTTTTCGGGGATTTCGGGAAAGGCGGATAGAACATGGTGGGCGGGGGAGCGTTTGCCGATACCCGGAGAGGCTTATTCAAAATCGCTCTCCAGGGATCCTCTTCCTTCCCGTTCCCTCGGGAAAGATATACAGGTTCCCGGACAGGGAGCGTCCTTCCCATCTCATGAGGTGTCGATTGTTCCC
This sequence comes from Candidatus Deferrimicrobiaceae bacterium, assembly GCA_041557435.1. GTDB lineage: Bacteria > Desulfobacterota > Deferrimicrobia > Deferrimicrobiales > Deferrimicrobiaceae > JBFFGP01. The sequence continues at coordinate 5,243 of JBFFGP010000021.1, forward strand.
CCACGGCAAGGGATACGGCAGGTTCGATACCACTATTGTCGGATGGATCCAGAGAAAAGGATAAGTCGTTTACTACATTCCTGGCCGAAGGATTTCCCCCGGGGTTTAATAAATAAAGGGAATTCCCGCACCTTCGGCACCGGACCCGCATCCCTTTGGCCCCCTTGAACAGGGCATGATCCACATGGTAGCGCGCATGGCATTTATGGCAATCGATGTTCATGGCCGAGTACCCCTTTTGACACAATCGGGAAATCTCCGCACAGGATATATTTGCAAGATCAATACCGATATCGAAATAATATAAGTCACCAATTAAGAAAGAAGATTCTATTTACCGGACGATTGATGGGAAACTGTGTGGACACGATGGGAAAACATTTCCTCCCTGTTCTGCTCTTTCCCGCCCTACCTTGAGAATCCCCCGAGGTGGAATATCCTAAGATGCCGTCTTTTTTATCCATTTCCCCTTACGAAGGCGGACTGGGTGAAATCAGGAACTTTTTGACCTCTTCGATGCCCGCTCCAATCGATGCTTTCCCCTCCAGCAGGGCCGTCCCGGGCTCCCCCGACAGCCAGGTGATCTGCCTCTTCGCATACCGGCGGGTGTCCTGCTTCATCTGACCGACCGCCTTTTCCAGGGAGACACCGTCCAGAAGGTGGGAGAGGACGTGCCGGTACCCGAGTGCCCCCATGCTTGACAGGCCCCTGCCGTACCCCTTCGCGAGAAGCCCTCTCACCTCCTCGACAAGCCCCTCCCGGAACATGTCGTCCACCCGCGAGTCGATGCGCTGGTACAACTCCGCCCGGTCGATCATGATGACCAGGAACAGGACCCGATATCGGTTCCGGCCGGCGGACCAGCAACCCTTCCGGGCACTGGCAGGCTCCCCCATAATCTCCGCCACCTCGAGAGCCCTCACCACCCGTACCTTGTCCCTTGGATGGATCCGTGCCGCCGAGGCGGGGTCGACCCTCATGAGTTCGCCATACAGTGCCTTGCCTCCGTTCTCCTCCCACCGACCGGCAAGCCGGGCCCGGACGCTGGGATTAGACGGGAGCGGGTCCAGCCCGCGCAGGAGGGCACGGATGTACAACCCTGTCCCGCCTACCACGAGAGGGAATCTCCCCCGCGAACGGATGCCGAGAATCGCGCGTTCGGCTTCCGCCACATACCGCCCCGCATTGTACGGCTCGTCCGGATCCGCAACGTCCACAAGGTGGTGGGCGATCTCCCTCCGCACATCAGGAGACGGCTTGGCCGTCCCGATGTCCATCCCGCGGTATACCTGCATCGAGTCCGCGTTGACGATCTCGAGGGGAAAAAGACGGGCGAGGGATACCGCGGCGCCGGTCTTTCCGGTCGCGGTGGGTCCTGACAGGACAAGGATCCTGTTTTCGTCCATGGGAACCTTACGTGCGGCCGAACATCCGTTTCATTTCGGCGGCGGAGATCCGCACCCAGACGGGGCGCCCGTGGGGGCAGCTGTGGGAAGCGACGGCGCGGTCGAGGTCGGTAAGAAGTGCCCGCATGCCCTCCTTTTCGAGCGGCATCCCGGCCCGGAGGGAGGCGTGGCACGCGATGCGCCACAGCTCACGGTCGGCCTGGAAGATCCCCTTCGGCGCGGATTCCTGGGAAAGGAGGAAGTCGCGCAGGTCCTTCCACCACCCCTGGAGGTCGAAGTGACCCAGGATGGCGGGACCCCCCGAAATCTTGAACGTATTCTTGCCGAAAGACTCGCAGACGAATCCGACCTCCGAAAGAAACGCCTCGATCTCGGCGCGCTCTTTTTTCCCCGCACCAGGCAGGGAGACGACCTGCGGTACCAGCCACCGCTGGACCGGCGCGTTCTTCCCGAGGTAGGAATCCTTGAGCCTCGCGAAGACGATCCGCTCGTCCGCTGCATGCTGGTCGATGATCACCACCTCTCCCATCCCCTCACAGACGATATACGTGCCCAAAAGCTGAGCGACGGGCCGAAGCGACCCGAACCCTCCCCACCTGTCCGGAGCAGGAGAGTCATCGCCGGAATCGGCGAGAACAGAAGGGTCGATGAGGTGTCCGTCGAACAGGCCCTCCTGGGGAGGTATCGTCGTTCCCAACGTCAGGGGCGCCCCCACCCGGACCTCGGCACGTGCGGGGAGGGGGACGACGGGATGTGCACCCGGGACCTCCCCCAGGGCCTCCCCGATCGCATGGCGCACCAGCTCGAAAAGATCCTTCCCGTACCGGAAGCGAACCTCCATCTTGGCGGGGTGAACGTTCACGTCCGCCTCGGAGGGGTCGCACTCGATGAAAAGATAGATCACCGGCTGCCGGTCGGGAGGCACGATCCCACGGTACGCCTCACGGACGGCGGCGAAAACCCCCCTGTCCCGGAATTGCCGGCCATTGACGAAGAAGTGGACGCCCGACGAGCCGAACCGGGACAGGTGGGGAAGACCGGACCACCCGGTGATCCGGAAGAAGGCCGAGGACATCGTGAGGGGCACGAGATATTTGGCTCCCTCCCCCGCGTGCCGCCTCGCCCTGTCGAGACGGGATTCCCCCCCTTCGTAGGAGACCTCCGTTCTTCCGTTGTGCATCCGGAAGGAGGTTCCCTCGCCCGGGATGGCAACTCCCTGGAACACCTCCCACAGGTGGGCCATTTCCGTACGGGGGGTCTTCAGGAACTTGAGCCTGGCGGGGATGTTCCCGAACAGGTTCGACACCTCGACGGTCGTTCCGTGCGGGACCCCGGCATCCTTGACCGACAGGACCTTCCCCCCCTCCACGACGATTTCCGTTCCGACTTCCCGGGAGGGCGGCCGGGTGAGGATCCTGAGGCGGGATACCGAGGCGATCGAAGGGAGGGCCTCCCCCCGGAATCCGTAGGTGGCAAGTTTCTGCAGGTCGTCAGCCGATGCGATCTTGCTTGTGGTGTGGCGACGGACGGCCATCTCCGCCTCTTCGGCCGTCATGCCGGCACCATCGTCTGCGACCCGCAGCGAAAAAGGAAACGCGCCGAAAACTTCCGCCTCGATCCTGCCCGCGGAGGCATCGACGGCGTTTTCCAGGAGTTCCTTCAGGATGGAGGACGGTCTTTCGACCACCTCGCCGGCGGCGATCTGATCGATCACGCCATCGGGAAGCAGGCGGATCCTTCCCCCCATC
>JBFFGP010000022.1:0-8374 GCA_041557435.1 Candidatus Deferrimicrobiaceae bacterium
GCGGGCCTTCGCGCTGGACGTGAACGCGGCGTGCTCCGGGTTCCTGTATTCCCTGACCACGGCGGATGCGTTGATCCGAGCCCGCCGGGGGAAGAAGGCGCTCGTCGTGGGAGCGGACCTCCTGTCGACCGCCACCGACTACACGGACCGGAACACGTGCATCCTCTTCGGTGACGGGGCGGGAGCGGTGGTGATTGCCGAGTGCCCGGACGAGGAGGGGGTGTTGAGCTGCCATCTCCACTCTGACGGGAGCCTGTGGGAGTTGATTTACACTCCGGGGTGCGGGACGATTCACCCGTGCGGGCCGGAGATCGTGGAGAAACGGATGCACGCGATCCGCCTGGCGGGAAACGAAGTGTTCAAGCAGGCGGTTACGAGAATGGTCGAGGTTGCCCAGGAGGCCCTTGAGCAAAACCACGTGGATATTTCGGACGTCGCCCTTTTCGTGCCCCACCAGGCCAACATGCGGATACTCAACGCAGTCGGGAAGCGCCTCGGAGTCCCCGAGGAGAAGGTGTTCGTCAACCTGGAGAGATACGGAAACACTTCCGCCGCCTCCATTCCGATCGCTCTCACGGAAGCCCGGGAACAGGGGCGGTTCGCGAAGGGGGACCTTGTGCTCCTTACGTCCTTCGGAGCGGGGCTTACGTGGGGCTCCGCCCTGATGCGGATGTAGGGGGAGAAGATGGGGATCGGACTGCTTTTTCCCGGCCAGGCGTCCCAGTTCCCGGGGATGGGGAAGGAACTGCACGACGCCTACCCGGTCGCCCGCGAGGTCTTCGCCGAGGCTTCCGAGGCGCTCGGGATATCCCTGGCAGACCTGTGCTTCCGCGGGTCGGCGGAGGACCTCCGGCGGACCGAGAACACACAGCCCTCCATCTTTACCGTAAGCGTAGCCGCGTTCCGTGTCCTTGCGGAGGAAACCGGGATTCACCCCCTTTGCGCCGCCGGGCACTCCCTCGGGGAATACTCGGCCCTCGTGTCATCCGGCGCCCTTGCCCTCTCCGAGGCAGTCCGGCTGCTGCGTTCGAGAGGCAGATACATGCAGGAGGCCGTGCCGGTAGGAGAGGGGGCAATGGCTGCCGTGATCGGCCTTGCGCCGGAAATTGTTACGGAGATCTGCCGCAACGTCGGGGAAGGAGGGGTGGTCGAGCCGGCGAATTTCAACGGCGGAGGCCAGATCGTGATCTCCGGGAGCGCTGCCGCGGTCGCAGCCGCGTGCGAGGCGGCGAAATCGGCGGGTGCGAAGATGGTGATGCCGATTCCGGTGAGTGCGCCGTTCCACTGTTCCCTGATGAAACCGGCCGCTCTTCGGCTTGCCCAGGAGTTGCAGGCGGCGGCGGTCGGGAAGTTCTCGTTCCCGGTGGTCGCCAATGTAACGGCGGATGCCTATCCGCAGGAAGAAGGAGTGGCGGAAACCCTTCTCCGGCAGATCGTTTCGCCCGTCCGCTGGGAGGAGTGCATCCGCAGAATGCGGGAAATGGGGGTGAAGTCGTTCCTCGAAGTCGGGCCGGGGAAGGTCCTCTCCGGGTTGGTACGCAGGATCGAAAGAGACGTCCCGACAGCATGTTTCTGCGCTCCCACGGACCTGCCCGCTGTACAGGCCCTGGTCGTATGAAGTTTTTTCTTGTACGGTCGCTGAATTTGGGGGTATGAACTTCGGGAAGGGGAGGGTGCAGGATGTGGCTTTCCGGCAAGGTGGCATTGGTTACAGGCTCTGCGAGGGGGATTGGAAAGACCATTGGGGAGCGATTCGCCGCCGAGGGCGCCGTGATCGTGTTAAGCGACGTCACGAACGAGGCGGCCGCGATGGAAACGATGTCCGGAATCGTCGGTGCGGGGGGAAAGGGCATGGTGGAGATGTTCGACGTGGGCGACGCAGCCCAGGTCGACGCCGCCGTCCAGCGGATTGTAACGGAGCAGGGGCGCATCGACATCCTCGTGAACAACGCCGGGATCACCCGGGACAACCTGCTGATGCGCCTTCCGGAAGAGGATTTCGACGCCGTTGTGCGGACCAATCTCAAGGGAACGTTCCTTCTGACAAAAACTGTTTCGAGGCACATGATCAAGCAGCGGAGCGGCCGCATCATCAACATGAGTTCCGTCGTCGGGCAGATGGGCAACGCCGGGCAGTCGAATTATTCGGCCGCCAAGGCGGGCATACTCGGGTTCACGAAATCGATGGCGCGCGAGTTGGCATCGCGAGGTGTGACCGTCAACGCAATTGCACCGGGGTTCATCATGACGGCCATGACGGAGGCCTTGCCGGAGAACGTCCGGAAAGCTTTTCTGGATCAGATCCCGCTGGGGAGATTCGGGACCCCGGAGGACGTTGCGGACCTCGCGGTGTACCTTGCCTCGGATGGCGCAGCGTATGTTACCGGCCAGGTGATCGGGATAAACGGCGGGTTGTACATGTGAGGGTATACTACTTGGAGAGGGAGGGCGCGAGATGGCGGTAGAGAAAAAAGTGAAGGAGATCGTGGCCGAGCAGTTGGGAAAGGATGCGAACGAAGTGACCAACGAGGCGTCTTTCATCGATGACCTGGGCGCGGATTCCTTAGACATCGTGGAGCTGGTGATGGCGATGGAGGACGAGTTCGGGATCGAGATCCCGGACGAGGAGGCGGAAAAGATCAAGACCGTCAAGGACGTCATCGAATACATCAAGGCGAACACGAAGTAGCCGGGGAAGTTGCGGGGGCCCGGCAACGTCCTCGAAGCGGGACGTGAGAGCCGGGTACCGGGAGGTCAAGATGCGCAGGGTGGTAGTCACGGGACTGGGGGTCGTCACGCCCCTGGGAGTGGGCGTGGGGCCCACGTGGGAGGCGATTCTCGCCGGAAGGTCGGGAGTGGGCCGGATCACGAAGTTCGATCCGTCGGATTTCCCGACCAGGATCGCCGCCCAGGTCAATGGGTTCGTGCCCGAGGACTTTGTCGACAGGAAAGAGGTCAAACGGATGGACCCCTTCATCCACCTCGCCATGGCGTCAACCCAATTTGCGATGGACGACTCCGGGTTGACGATCGACGAGACTCTGGCGCCACGTGTCGGGGTGTACGTGGGGAGCGGGTTGGGCGGCCTCACGACGCTGGAGCGGTACCACCAGGCCTACCTCGAGGACGGGGTGCGGAAGATCAGCCCGTTCTTCATCCCGATGCTCATCTCCAATCTCGCCCCGGGGCATATCGCAATCCGGTACGGGGCAAAGGGCCCCAACATCACGACGACCACTGCCTGCGCCGCGTCCAGCCACGCGATCGGGGAAGCGCTGCTGGCGGTCCGCCGCGGCGTCTGCGACGCGGCGATCGCAGGGGGAACCGAAGCGACCATCACTCCCATGGCGTTGGGGGGATTCTGCGCGATGAAGGCCCTCTCCACGCGCAACGACGACCCCACGGGCGCCTCGAGGCCTTTCGACAAGGACCGGGACGGATTCGTCATGGGGGAGGGGGCCGCCTTTCTCATCCTCGAGGAGCTCGAGTTCGCCCGAAAGCGGGGAGCGAAAATCTACGCCGAACTTCGCGGGTACGGCGCATCGGGCGATGCGCACCATATCACGGCGCCCGCGCCGGGCGGGGAAGGTGCCGTGCGCTGCATGCGGGAGGCGATGAAGGACGGCAGGCTGGATCCCGGAGAAGTCGATTACATCAACGCCCACGGGACGTCCACGCCGTACAACGACGCATCCGAAACGATGGCGATCAAGACCGTGTTCGGGGAGCACGCGCGGAAGATGATGGTGAGCTCCACGAAGTCGATGACCGGACACCTTCTCGGGGCGGCCGGCGCGCTCGAAGGGGTCTTCTCCGTCCTGGCGATCCACGAGGGAGTTGTTCCCCCGACGATCAACTACGATACGCCCGACCCCGAATGCGACCTGGACTACGTGCCCAACGAGGCGCGACGCAAGGAGGTCCGGTACGCCCTTTCCAACTCGTTCGGCTTCGGAGGAACGAACTCGTGCCTGCTCTTCGGCAAGTTCTCCGGGTGATGCGATGACGGAGGAGGCCCAATCCGTAGTTCTCGGATCGGACCACGCCGGAATCGCCATGCGAAAGAGACTGATGGAGGAGCTTCTGGCCTGGGGATACCGGGTCGAGGACCTCGGCCCAAAAACGGGCGATCCCGTCGACTACCCCGATTACGCGGAGGCGGTGGCGGGGCGTGTCTCACGGGGGGAGGCGCATTTCGGGGTGCTGGTGTGCGGGACCGGAACCGGGATGTCGATCGTGGCGAACCGTGTCCCCGGTATTCGGGCCGCTCTCCTCTACGACGAGTTTACGGCGCGGCACGCCCGGATACACAACGATGCCAACGTGGCGATCTTCGGGGCCCGCACCATGGCGATCGAGGAGGCCGTGGCCCGGCTGGAAATCTTCCTTGCGGAGCCGTTTGAGGGGGGCCGCCACCTTGCCCGGCTGGAGAAAATCCGCCGGATCGAAAATCGTCTGGCCGGCAGGCCTGGAAAAGGAGAGATCGGATGTCCTTCTTGAGAACCGTCGACCCGGAAATATACGAGGTGATCCGCAGGGAGACCGAACGCCAGGCTTTCGGGCTCGAGCTGATCCCCTCGGAGAACTTCGTGAGCGAGGCGGTTCTCGAGGCGACCGGCTCGGTGCTGACGAACAAATACGCAGAGGGGTATCCCGGGAAGCGGTATTACGGGGGCTGCGAGTTCGTCGACCAGGCGGAGGAACTGGCGATCGAGCGGGCGAAGAAGCTCTTCGGGGCCGAGCATGCGAACGTCCAGCCCCATTCGGGGTCCCAGGCGAACATGGCCGTCTACCTCTCCGTAATGGAGCCGGGGGACACGCTCCTGGGGATGAACCTCTCCCACGGCGGTCACCTGACCCACGGCAGCCCTGTGAATTTTTCGGGCAAGCTGTTCAAAGTGGTCTCGTACGGCGTCCGCCCCGACACGGAGACGATCGACTTCGACCAGGTCCGCGACCTGGCGCTCACGCACCGACCGAAGCTGATCGTCGTGGGGGCGTCCGCTTACCCGCGGATTATCGACTTCGAGCCCTTCCGGAAGATCGCAGACGAGGCGGGGTGTATGGTGGTGGCGGATATCGCCCACGTGGCCGGCCTCGTCGCGGCGGGGCTGCACCCCAACCCCGTTCCGTACTGCGAGTTCGTGACCACGACGACCCACAAGACCCTCCGGGGCCCCCGGGCGGGGATGATCCTGTGCCGGGGGGAGATGGCGAAGAAGCTCAACTCCTCGATCTTCCCGGGAACGCAAGGCGGTCCGCTCATGCACGTGATCGCCGCGAAGGCCGTCGCGCTCAAGGAGGCCATGTCCCCCGAATGGAGGGAGTACCAGGCCCGGATCGTCCGGAACGCGAAGGCCCTGGCGGCGACGATGACGAATCGGGGGTTCCGCCTGGTCTCCGGGGGGACGGACAACCACCTGATGCTCGTGAACCTTACGGAGACCCCTCTGACGGGGAAGGATGCCCAGGAGGCGCTCGAACGGGTCATGGTCACCGTAAACAAGAACACCATCCCCTTCGAGACGCGGAGCCCCTTCATCACCAGCGGCATCCGCTTCGGGACCCCGGGGGTCACCACGAGGGGCATGGGAGAAAAGGAGATGGAAAGGATCGGGAACATCATTGCGGACGTTCTCTCCTCACCGGGGGATGCGCAGACGGAGAAACGGGTCGCCGCGGAGGTGCGGGACCTCTGCGAGTCCTTCCCTCTCTACCCGGAGAGGATAGCCTCCTACGTGGGAAGGTAAAGGGATGAAGACCGCTTCGCGTGTCCGCCCGGACTGGGATTCGTACTTCATGGATATGGCGAAGCTTGCCGCCCGGCGCTCCTCCTGCCTCCGGCGTGCGGTCGGCGCGGTGCTGGTGAAGGACCGGCGCCTGCTGGCCACCGGCTACAACGGCGTCCCCTCCGGCGTCACCCATTGCGAGGTCACCGGATGCCTGCGGGAGAAGTTCGACATCCCTTCCGGGGAGAGGCACGAGCTTTGTCGGGGCCTGCACGCGGAGCAGAACGCGATCATCCAGGCGGCCCTCCACGGCGTTTCCACACGGGATGCCGTCCTCTATTGTACGAATCTTCCCTGCATCATCTGCGCGAAGATGCTGATCAACACGGGAGTCCGTCGCGTGGTCTATCTCGACGGGTACTGCGACCCCCTCACCGAGCAGATGCTGACCGAGGTGGGAGTGGAGTTGGTCCGGATGGAGGAAAGTGCTCCTTGAAGTGCCCTCGGTGCGGATTCGGGGATAACCGGGTGGTCGATTCCCGGGCAGGCAAGGACGGAGACGTGATCCGGAGGAGGAGGGAATGCCTCTCTTGCCGACGCCGGTTCACAACATACGAGCGGGTCGAGGAAGAGCTCCCTCTCGTGATCAAGCGGGACGGACGCCGCGAGCCGTTCGACCGCCAGAAGATCCTCACGGGCATCCTGAAGGCGTGCGAGAAGCGTCCGGTCGGCTATCCCGCCATCGAACAGGTCGTGGATGCGCTGGAGTCGGCGTTTCAGGGGTCCGGCGAGAAGGAGGTGTCTTCCGTGGAGATCGGGGAGCGCGTGATGGGCGAGTTGCTCAAGATGGACGATGTCGCCTACGTGCGGTTCGCCTCCGTCTATCGCCAGTTCAAAGACATCAGCCAGTTCGTGGAGGAGATCAAAACGCTGATCTCGGAGACTCCCGAACGACCCCTGAAGCCCTAGCGGCACGCCATATGCGTTTCCCCCGCGCCGAGTTCATGCGGCTGGCCCTCCGCCTAGCACGGAAGGGGGCGGGCAGGACCTCGCCGAATCCGGCCGTCGGTGCCGTTTTGGTACGACGGGGAGAGGTCGTGGGCGAGGGATTCCATCGGGCGGCGGGGTTGCCGCACGCGGAAGCGATGGCCCTCCAGGACGCAGGGGAGGCTGCCCGGGGGGCTGACCTGTACGTGACCCTGGAGCCATGCGCCCACGCCGGGCGGACCGGTCCCTGCACCAGGGCGATCATTGCAGCCGGGGTGAGACGGGTGGCGGCGGCGATGCAGGACCCGAACCCGCTCGTCGCCGGGAAGGGGTTCCGGGCCCTGCGAAGGGCCGGCATCCCCGTAGTTCGTGGAATGATGGAGGAGGAGGCGCGCTCCCTCAACCGGTCCTATTGCCGGTGGGTGGTGTCCGGGAGGCCGTTCGTAACCTTGAAACTGGCCATCTCCCTGGACGGGCAGGTTGCCTCCGCCTCGGGAGAATCCCGGTGGATAAGCGGGGACCCCGCGCGTAAGATAGTCCACAGGATGCGATCGGAAACCGATGCCGTTCTGGTCGGGGGGGAGACGTATCGGCAGGATGCCCCGCAGCTCACGGCGAGGGTCCGGGGGGGGAGGAACCCGGGGAGAGTGATCCTCACCTCGAGAATCGCCGGCGTGGCACGCAGCGGGCGGTTTCTAAAGGCAGGGGGGAGGGTGATCGTCGCGGCTCCCCGGGGCGTCTCCCGGGAAGAAGCGGACCGCCTTCGGTCTCTCGGGATCCGGGTCCTCCTTCTTCCGACACGGAAGGGACGGATCGAGGCAAGCGTGTTCCTCGACGCCCTGGGAAGGGAGGGGATCACTTCCCTTCTCGCGGAGGGGGGAGGCAAAACGGCGGGATGGCTCGTCGAGGCGGGCGCCGTGGACCGGTACGTGTTTTTCCTCGCCCCGCTCCTTCTCGGGGAAGGAGTCCGGTCGATTGCCGGGTTTGCCGCCGGCCGCATGAAGGAAGGGAGACGGCTTTTGATTACCTCGGTAAAAAGAGCGGGAAGCGACATCATGGTGGTCGCAGAGCCCGCTTCCGCCGTGTGAGGGGACATGTTCACCGGTATCGTGGAAGACGTCGGCACCGTGGTATCGTTGGTTTCCCGGGGCACGGGCGTTATCCTGGGCGTATCCACCGCCCTCCCATTGGATGAGATGCGGGTCGGGGACTCTCTTTCGGTCTCCGGGGCGTGCCTTACGCTAACCTCGAAGGAGAAGGGCAAATTTACCGCGGATGTATCAGCGGAAACACTTTCCCGGACGACGTTCCGGGCGCTTTCGACGGGGTCGCGGGTGAATCTGGAACGGTCTCTATCCCTTTCCGGGCGTCTGGATGGCCACATGGTCTACGGGCACGTCGACGGGACAGGGACGGTCCGCGAGGTCAGGCGGGCGGGCGAGTCCCGGGTATTCCATATACGAATCGATCCTTCTATAATGAAATACATTGTTTTCAAGGGCGCCGTGGCCGTGAATGGAGTAAGCCTCACGGTCAGTTCCATCCATCCGGAGGGATTCGAGGTCGCCCTGATCCCTCTTACCCTGGCGCGGACTACCTTCGGGGATCTGCGTCCGGGAGAGGCGGTCAACGTGGAGGCGGACATCGTCGGGAAATAC
>JBFFGP010000023.1:0-8284 GCA_041557435.1 Candidatus Deferrimicrobiaceae bacterium
GCGGTACCGATTCCGGCGAGCGGAACCGGCAGCGAGCGGGCGAAGGTCGCGAGTGTAGCCGAGGGGACTTCCCCCCGCGAGCCAGGGTCCCGGGTCACCACTTCTTCATGCCGCACTTATCATGAGTGTGGAATGACCCGCGATGCGCCCTAGCGCAGCATCTCGAGGAACGCCTGGATCCGGATCTTCGTCCGCCCGTCCAGGGGGCCCGGCTCGTCTCCTTCCAGGGTAAGGACGGGGAGGCCGATCTCCTCCCGGAGCAGGATGTCCTCGATCTGGCGGAAGCAGAACGACTGGACGTAGTGAACGACCCCGCGCACGCCCCTCCGCGCCGTTTCCTGGCGGATGTCGGCCAGACGCTCGAAGAAGGAGTAGGGATACGTGTATTCCCGGTACTGCTCGGTGAGCGTCCGCGTAGACGGAGGCATCGCGAACTGCCGCTGGACCTCATTCAGCACCGTGCGCGCCCCCGACTCCTCGAAGTATGCGTGCAGGCCGGAGGTGATGGGAGGGACGCCCACGAAGGCGATGCGGGTAAGGTCGCGTTGCGGAGGTCGGTCCTTGGCTGCGGCGAGAAACGCCAGCGCCTTGCGTTCGTACTCATCCGGGTCCCCCTCGAAATCCGAGCAGTTCACCAGCCACCGGTGGTTCTCCTCTCCGGTAACCTTCCCCTCTTCCCAGGTGAGGCGGTCGATCTCGTGAGCCGCCCGGCGGACGGCATCCAGATTCTTCTTCCAGTCCTGCGCCCGGGCGACCGTCGTTCCGAATCGTTGTGCCAGCTTCCGGATCTCCAGGGAGACCGTCCGGGGGTCCCTGTCGTACGGAAAAGAGAACGGGACGATCCTCACCCCCCGGTACTGGAGGACCTCCATGAGCGCCTGGGTGAAGCTGCAGTCCCCCTGTGCCACGGCGATCACGTCCGTCACGCCGTGCCGGCGAACCACTCCGTAGATCCCCTTGACCCAGCCGCAGCTGTTCCGGGGGAAGCCGTCGGATTCCGCGAGGCGGATATACTCCGGCGCAGCAGGGGAGGTGATGAAGAGGTTGTTCAGGTCGACGGGAGTGTGGCCTCCCGCGAACAGGACCTCGACCGGGATCGTGGTGGTGAATCCGACGCGCGTGATGTCAGTCCCCTCGGATGAAGAGGAAGTAAAGCAGGATGACCACGACCACCAAGGAGCCGATGGCGAACACCATCATGTTCTGGTTCAGGGCGGTCTCTCCCTCGGCAAGCTTCGAATAGCGCGCGACGGCCACCAGGGCCCCCACTCCGAAGAGGGATAGGGCGACAACTCTCCACTTCATGACCAGAGAGAGGAGGAAAATCGCTCCCGCGACGAACACGACGCGGGGGTCGGTCGCGAAATGCATGACCTGGGTCTCGACCAGAAAATCGATGATTCCTTGCACGAGACACCTTCCTTTCCGGGCGATCGGTTGACAAGGATACCATAGCGTCTTAAGGTAGGAAAATCAAAGGATTAGGAGAGCCTGTGGACCGGCCGGTCGGGGTGTTCGATTCGGGAGTGGGGGGATTGACCGTACTCCGGGAACTGTCGCGCACGCTTCCCGGGGAGCGGTTCCTCTACCTCGGAGACACGGCCCGCGTTCCCTACGGCACGAAGTCCGGCGAGACCGTCACGCGGTATTCCATCGAAATCGCCAACTACCTCATCACGCGGTACGACATCAAGATGCTGGTGGTGGCGTGCAATACGGCCTCGTCGCTGGCCCTTCCCGTTCTCCGGAAGATCTACAAGATCCCCGTGGTGGGGATGGTGGATCCGTGCGTTCGGCGTGCCGCTGCCCTCCCGAAAAAGGAGAGGATCGGAGTGATCGGGACCGCCGGCACGATCCGGTCGGGAGCATACGAACAGGCGCTCCGCACGGCAATCCCAAACGCCCGTGTCGTCAGCAGGCCGTGTCCCCTCCTCGTCGCACTCGCGGAGGAAGGGTGGATCGAGACGCCCGTGACGCGCTCCGTGATCGCCTCTTATCTTGCCCCGTACCGGCCTACGCCGCCGGACGCCCTCATCCTCGGGTGCACGCACTACCCCGTGCTGAAAGACCAGATTCGGGAATTCCTGGGGGAGACGACGGTGCTGATCGACTCCGGGGAGGAGGCGGCCCGTGTCGTGGACATTCTTCTTTCGGAGGGAGGGGGAAAGCGGGAGGATATGCGTCCGGGGTTGTCCTTCCTGGTCACCGACGACCCGGAGCGCTTCCGGAGTGTGGGGGAGTCGTTCTTCGGGGCGGATTTGGGCGTCGTGGAGAAGGTATCCCTGTGACCGGCTGCAACTTCCCCCTTGCATCCGTCGAATGGGGTGGGGAGGATGGAAGTACGCCCCGATCGGGGCCGAAGACAAACGAGGAACACAGGAGTAACGGCGCATGGACGCATCACGGTTCCGTATGATTTCGGGGTTCAACCATAACCTCAAGTATAAGGGAAAGACCTACCATATCCAGACCGAGGACGGGGGCCGAGACAACCCGATCATCATCACCCACGCCTTCCTTGGCGGAGTGATCCTGTCCACCGTCCGCAAGCCGTACGATGAACTCCTCTCCCTGCCGAACTGGGAGGCCTCCCTCCGCGAACGGATGAAGGTGCAGCACCTCGAAGAGATCCGAAAACTGTTCTCCGGAGCCTTCGACTCTCGGGTGGAAGACGCGACGGAAGATGATTGAGGCGTTCCGCGTCGGTGCCGCCTCCCGGGGGCGGCCCCTTTGGGAGGGACTTACCTTTGCCGTGAGGTACGGGGAGATGTGGGTCATCGCCGGCCCCCCCTCCTGCGGGAAGACGCTCCTTATGCAGTTTCTCCGGGGAGAGAAGTGCCCCGACTCCGGAGATGTCGTCGTCGCGGGAGAGTCGATTTACCGGGGCAGCCCGGATCACCATCGGCGGTTCCGCGCCTCCTGCGGAGTGGTCCCGGAATCCCTTCCCGGGGAGGGTGTTAAGACGGTTACGGACCTGTTCCGCCTGTCCGCGCTTGCCGCGGCGGGATTGCCTGCCGCGGAAACGGAGGGGCGGATGGAGGCACTGCTTTCGCTGGTGGGACTTCCCGGGGCGGAAGGATGGGAGATATCGTCCCTGTCGGGTTCGGAACGGGCGAGGGTAGCGCTTGCCGTGGAACTTTTCCGTAGCCCGAGATATCTGTTTCTCGACATGCTTCTCGAGAAAACGGGAAAGGAGTGGGCGGACAAGCTGGGGTCGCTGCTCCGCGCGCTGGCGAGGGAAGAGAAGACGATCATCATGATGGAGCGCGAGCTTCCCGACAGATGGAAGGGGGCAAAGACACCCCCCCCCCTCTCCGCGGGGCCGTTCCGCCTCTATCGGCTCGTTGCCTCTTCTCCGGACCGGAAGGAAGAGGCGGGGGATCCGCCGTCGCAGGGCGGCTCCTCCCTGGGCTTGACGGGGGGTAGGGTATGAGCGGCCCCTCCTTTTGGTGGATCGACTGGAGCCTCCACGGCAGGGCGATGCGGCGGGAGACCGCCGGACGGTTCCTGCTCTGTTTTATGGTCGCTTCGTATTTCCTGGCGATGCTTCTGTCCGGAGGGGTAAACCGGTTCCTCTCCGAGCAGTACACGATGACCGCCATCCTGCGCATCGGTGTCCCGGACGGGGAAGGGGTCGGCATAGCGGGAAAGGTCGCTTTGCTGCCCTCGGTCCGGGAGGCGCGGTACCGTACCCCGGAAGATGCATGGAAGGAGTTCCTGACGACCTACCCGGGACTGGACTCGCTTCGGCGCGGGGGGAAGACCCCCCTCCCGGGGTACGTGGAGGTAAGCCTTCGGCCCGAGCGGATGTCCGAAAAGGGGATCGCGGATGTGATGTCCGCGCTCGAACCCCTTGCGCAGGTGGAGAAGATCCTTTCGGGCGGGGATGTCATGCCGGGCCTGCTGCGGCTTAAACACCGGGCCAATATCGTTCTTTGGTCCGGTTTCGGGCTTGTGTGCCTCGTGTTCCTGGTCATTCTCGCGATGCAGGAGAAGGCCAGCGCGGCCAGGCTCCTGCCCGACGTTTCCTTCCTCGCGGACAGGGGGACTCCGGGAGAGAGGATCGGCGCGAGACGCGCCGTCGGGGCATTCATCACCGGGGGGGGGATTGTCCTTCTCGCAGCCGCCTCCTCCTTCGCCTTCCTCTACTTTGCATCCGCCGGCTTTCCTTTCGTCCGCATCGTGTTGGGACGAGCGCAGGAGTTGGTCGACGGGAGATTCGCCGTTCCCGTGTGCCTGTTCCTCCTGTCCGCCGCGATATTCCAGGGACTGGCATCCCTTGTCGGGTGGCGCGCGGCGTTTCCCAAGGGAAGATGACTGCTCTCCGGGCACTGGCGAGATCCGCGCTCTGTCTGGCGATGATCGCCGCCATACTGATTTCGCCGGGGGTATCGCCCGCAGGGAGCACGCAGAACAAGCTCCGCAAGGAGAAAGCGCGTCTTACCGAGATGCGGAAACGGGCGAAGAAGGCGGAAGCCGAGCTGAACAAAGCACTCAAGCGGGAGCGCGCGGCGCGCCACAAGGTGGACGGCATCCGGAAACGTATCAACGTTCAGCGGCGACTCATCGCACGGATCGACAGGAAGCTTTCCGAGCTCGCCAGGGAGATGAAGAAGGTCGAATCCGAGATGCGCGCAGTCGAGAAGGAGCGGGGGAGGACGCGGAACAGGCTGGAGAGGGCTACGACCCTGGCATTCCTCGAAAAGAGGGGTGCGGCGGGGCTCACCCCCGTGGAGGCTCGCGGGGAGCGGCTGAGGTACTTCGCCAGACTGGTGCTCGCTTCGGAAGCGGAGAGGTACAGCGATCTCTCGGCGGACAAGGAGGAGAAGGAAAACGCGCTCTCCGGGATCGAGCGCAAGGTGGAGCTTTCGGAAAAGCGGATTTCCCGGGAAAAGAAGGTGGGGCGGTCGCTCCTGTCCCAACAGAAGGCAGAGGCGGCCCGCCTCGCGAAGATAAAGAAGCAGAAGACAAGTAAGGAGAAGGAGCTCAAGGCCCTTCGGTCTCGGGTGGCGAGAATGAAGGCGCTCGTCTCCCGGATCGAGCGTGAGGTGCGGGAGGCGGAGCGGCGGCGTTCCCGGGGAAGGAGGGGGAAAGGCCCCTCGAAATTCTCGCGCGTGCCGGGAGGGCTGGTCGCTCCCGTCCGGGGCAAGGTCGTGGGGGCGTTCGGAAAGTACCAGGACCCCGTTTTCAACGTGGAGGTCGAGAACCACGGCGTGGAGATCGAAGCTTCCTCCGGGTCCCCGATCCGTTCGATCGGGAGAGGAAAGGTCGTGTTTTCGGGCACGGTTTCCGGTTTCGGCAAGGTGCTCATCATCCAGCACGGCACCGGTCTCTTTTCCGTGTATGGGAAGGCGGAATCGTTCCGCGTCGCCCAGGGGCAGGTCGTCGCCCCCGGGCAGAACATCGGGCATCTTCCCGAAAGCCCCGGCGGGAAATCAATGCTATACTTGGAACTCAGGGCCGGAGGCACCGCCATCGATCCCACGGCGGTGATCCCCCTTTCCCGGTGAGGCACGGAGACCATGGCATTCTACGAGATCCAAGGAGGAAGTTCATGAAAGGAAAGAAGTGGTGGGGCCCTGTGGCCATAGTCTTCGTGTTTCTCGTGGGGTACATCTCGGGGGATCTCATCGTGGATCGCCATACGGCCCAGGCGAACGTCGTATACCAAAAGCTCAAGATTTTCGGGGATGTCCTTTCCGCCGTCCAGAGCAGCTACGTGGAAGAGCCGGACTTGGATCAGATCGTGGAGGGAGCGATCAAGGGGATGCTCCAGACCCTCGACCCGCACAGCTCGTATCTGACGCCGGACATGCTGAAGCAGGTGGAGGTCGAGACGAAAGGGGTGTTCGGGGGGTTGGGGATCGAGATCGGCATCAAGGACGGCATCCTCACCATCATCGCCCCGATCGAGGACACGCCGGCGTTCCGCGCGGGATTGAAGGCGAGTGACAAGATCGTGAAGATCGAGGACGATTCCACCAAGGACATGACCGTGATGGACGCCGTCAAGCGTCTCCGGGGCGAGCCCGGGACGAGCGTGACGATCTGGATCGCACGGGAGGGGTTCACGGTTCCCAAGCCGTTCACTATCACGCGCGACATCATCAAGATCAAGAGCGTGAAGGTGAAGGATCTGGGCGAAGGGATCGGCTACATCAAACTCCTCCAGTTTCAGCAGGACTCCGACAGCGAGATGGATAAGGCGCTCCGGGCGCAGAGGAAGAAGAAGGAAGGACTTCGCGGGCTGGTGCTCGACCTGCGGAACAACCCGGGAGGGTTGCTGGACCAGGCGGTGAAAGTGGCGGACAAGTTCATCGATACGGGGCTCATCGTGTATACCGACGGACGCGTCGAGTCCCAGAAGTTCAAATATTCCGCGCACGGGGAAGGAACATATAACGGATTCCCGATCGTGGTTCTGGTGAACGCCGGTTCCGCCTCCGCGTCGGAGATCGTTGCGGGCGCACTGCAGGATCACGGCCGCGCGATCCTGCTGGGGACGAAAACGTTCGGCAAGGGGTCCGTCCAGACGATCCTTCCGCTGGAGGACGGCTCGGCGCTTCGCCTCACCACGGCCAGGTACTTTACGCCAAATGGACGGTCCATCCAGGCGAAGGGGATCGAGCCGGACATCGTCGTGCCCGACGGCCGGGAGCCTCGGGGGGGACACCCAGGGGCGATTCGGGAAAAGGACATCAAACGGCACCTCAAGGGAGAGGAAGAGGAGGAAACCGGGGAGGCGCCCAAGCCGGGAACCGCTCCCGTGAAAGAGATCAAGCTGAAAAAAGAGGAGCCGGGAGCAGGCGAGCGCGGGAAGGATTCCTCCGCTCCCTCCGGAGAGAGGAAGATGGGCGAGGAAAAGGACATCCAGCTCGAGAGGGCCGTGGATTTGTTGAAAGGGTGGGAGATCTTCAAGAGCCGCTTTCTCGACAAGGCGAAGGCATCCTGACGGCGGCCGGTCCGGGACAGGATGAAACATCGAAGGGCCGGAAGGAAAAGGGGGGACAACAAGAAGAGGTGGCGGTGGGGATCGCTGATGCTCTGCGCGTTTCTCGCGGGGCTTCTCACCATCGGCGCAGTGGTTCTCATGCCCGGGGGAGAAAGCAAAACCGCCGCCCGGTTCCCGCCGCAGCGAGAGTCCCCTTCGCAGCGTCCCGACTCCGCGGGAGATGCCGAGGCCGGTCCACACGACCAGGTAACCCTGACGGTACAGCCGCCGATTCCCCGCCTCGCCATCGTGGTGTACGATTGCGGATACGACCCCACGAGGGATGCCGAGTGGCTGAAATTCCCGGAAAAGATCACGCTGGCGATCATTCCTTTCGGACCCTCCTCCCGGAGGCTTGCCGAATCCGCTCGCGCGCGCGGCTTCGGTGTGCTGATCCACATCCCGATGGAACCCGAGAGTCCCGTTTCCGACCGCACCGAAAGATTCCGTCTCCGCAGGGGAATGAGCGGGGAGGAGATGGACGCCCTGCTCGGCAGGATGATCCGGGAGAACTCCTGGGCATCCGGCGTTAGCAACCACATGGGTTCCGCGTTTACCGCCGACCCGGAATCGATGGCGGCGCTTGCCGCTCTTCTTAAGTCCCGGGGACTGTTTCTCCTGGACAGCATGACCACCTCCCGGTCGGTCGCTGTTTCGGTCGCCCGGAAGGCGGGGATTCCGGTCGCAAGACGCGATGTCTCCTTCGATGCCGACATGTCTCCGGAAGAGATGCGCCGCCGGTGGGAGAGGGCGATGTCGATCGCGAAAAAGAAGGGGAAAGCAATCCTCCTCTGCCCGGGAAGGCGTGAGAGTCTTCAGGCGATCCTCGATCTCGTTCCGGACCTGGGGGCGGAAGGGATCCGGGCCGTGACGATGGACGATCTGTTCGCAAGGAAGCGATCGCAGTGAGCGGGAATTTTTCCGGGTCCCGCTTCCCGCCCGATGCAACCTCCGGGGAGGAGAAGCCTTCGCGGGGGATCCTGACCGTTTCCGAACTGACCTCGCGCATCAAGGATTGCCTCGAAGGCTCGTTCCGGTTCGTGCGCGTGGAAGGCGAGGTGTCGAACCACAGGCTCTACCCTTCCGGGCATCGGTACTTCTCTCTCAAGGACGAGGGGGCCCAGATCCGCGTCGTCCTATTCCGGGGCAGGGAGCGGTTCGTCTTCGGGGAGATTCGGGATGGCCAGTTCGTTATCGTCACGGGATCCGTGGGCGTCTATGAGAGGAAGGGGGAGTATCAGCTGTACGCCCAGTCCGTCGAGGTACGCGGCCTTGGGAGCCTGCTCCTCGAAC
>JBFFGP010000024.1:0-8230 GCA_041557435.1 Candidatus Deferrimicrobiaceae bacterium
CGGAACCACCGGTCGGCATCCTGGTCGAAGACGAAGATCGGCTTATTGCAGAGCTTTGCGAACTCGGCGCCCCAACCCGTCCCGCCCCGGACGGTTCCGTCCTCCAGGATCTTGCCGATCACGTAGATCTCCTGCCCGGCGTTGACCTGGTACCAGATCGTCTGGAGCACCTTCCGGATCCGGGGGGCGTCCGAATAGGTCCGGTTCATCAGCCGGGAGACGTAGGAGAGGCTCACGTCCCCGTTGCGGAGCTCTTCGGGGGTCAGGATCCGGACCCCCCGGGACCGGGTGATGTCATTTCCCGCAAACGTAAAGTGGGTCTCCCCGATCCCGAACCGCTCCGCCTGGACGCCGAACTCGTATTCGGCCCCGTTGGCGCCTCCGCTGTAAAGAATGCACTCTTCCTTTCTCATCATCGTCCTCTCTCTGCCGTGTCAAACCCGGGCAGGATGCCTACTATAGCACGGCCGTGGGCGGGGACACTCCTCTTGAACGGGGACACTCACACCGGGGACACTCCTTTTTTACTCGACGAAAAAACCAGGAGTGTCCCCGCTCGAACCCAGGAGTGTCCCCGTTGAGGGGGTGTCCCCGGTGGACTGTGACCGGGGCCCCGGTCGGAGGATGCCAAGGTCAGAAGCGCCCTCGCAACGGGGCGCGTAAATGCGGCGCCCGCCGCAGGGGCGGAAGAGTTCTTAGGAACGTCCCTGTTCTTTGGCGCTTTCCCTACCCCGGGAGGAGGATCGTGGACAGGAAGGGAACGTAGGTGATGACGAGCACGCCCAGGAGCAGGATCAGGAGGAAGGGGACGACAGACCGATAGACCTCCCCGAGGGAGCGGTCGAACCGGTAGGCGGAGAGGAAGAGGTTCATCCCCGCCGGGGGCATCAGGAACCCGAGCTCGAGATTCGCGAGGAAGATGATCCCGAGGTGCACCGGGTGGACATCGAATGCCGCCGCAAGAGGGGCGATGATCGGAACGACGACGACGATCGCCGAGAAAATGTGCATGAAGCTCCCGACGACAAGCAGAAACACATTCAGGATGAGGAGGAAGACGTACCGGGAGTGGATCGTCTGGCGGACCCACTGGAAGACCGTCTGCGGCACCCCCGCGTCGATCAGGTATCCCGTGAGACCCGTCGCCGCCGCGAGGAGGAGGAGGAACCCCCCCACGAGGCGCGCGGACTCCGTCCCCGCCTCGGGGAACGTTCTGCGCAGGCTTACGTCGCGGTGCACGAACACCTCGATGCAGAAGGCGTACAGGACCGCCATCGCGGCCGTTTCCACAGTCGTGGCGAACCCGCCGAAGATCCCGAAAAGAACGATCACCGGAAGAAGGATGTCCCATTTCGCCTCCCACACCGCCCCGCCCAGCTCCGCAAGCGAGAAGGGGGTCCGCCTTGCGCCGGAGAGGACCCCTGTCCGCACCGCCCAGCCGGTCATGATCAGGACGAGGAGAACGCCCGGAAGGACCCCCCCGAGGAACATCCTGTCCACCGGGATCCCCCCCACGACCGCGTACAGGATCACCGGCAGGCACGGCGGGAAGAGGAGCCCGAGCGACCCCGAGGCCGTGAGGAGCCCGAAAGAAAACCTCTCGGGGTATCGCTCCGCGATAAGAGCTGGCAGCAGGATCCCTCCCAGCGCGACGATCGTCACGCCCGATGCGCCGGTGAACGTCGTGAAGAACGTGCAGACGAGTACCGTGACCACGGCGATGGCGCCGGGCATCCATCCCACCATCGCCCGGAAGAGCCGGACAAGGCGTTTGGAGGAGTTGCCTGCTGTGAGGATGTACCCCGCGAAGGTGAACAGGGGGATCGTGGCCAGCGTCGGGGAGGTCACCAGCCGGTACATCTCCACCGGGATGGAGGCGAGAGGGACCTGGGAATACCGGAAGAAGAGAACCGCCATGCCTCCCAGGGCCGCGAACAGAGGAGCGCCGAGGAACACGGCCGCAGCAAGGACAACGAGGGAGACCGCGAAGGGGGCACCCCGGTACAGAAGGTCGGACGAAACGACGAGGGCGCCCGCCACCGCGATAACCGCCGTCGCCGCGCGTCCTCCCCAGGTATCGGAGGAAAGCCGAATCAGCCGCCACGCGACCAGGGCGAACCCCAGGGGGATCGCCGCCTCGGCCAGCCAGACGGGCAGAAGGGAGAGAAGGTACCTGCCGTCGGCCCACTCGATCCTGACGAGGGTGACCCCCGCGTAAGCGAGGAGGAGAGAAACGGACGCGGAAACGGACGCGGAGAAGACCGACGCAGGCTTCCGGAAGGCCTCCGGGAACAATCCCGTGACCGCCCCGATGGACAGAAGACGCCCGTCCCGAGCGGCGATCGCTCCCCCCAGAAACCCGATCCAGAGAGTACCGTGCTGGACGAGGGTCATCGAGCCGGGGATCCCGGTCCGCCAGAGCCACCTGCCGACGATCTCCAGGATCGGGAGGAGAGCCATCGCACAGAGGATCGTGACGGACACCGCGTTTTCCGCCCGGTGAAGGAGCGAAACCCCGCCCGCCTCCGGGGGGGGCTGGCTTCCGGTCCTCCCGGGCGGAGGCACCGAAACGCCCCTTTTCTCCGGGGTCACCGGGTCATCGCCCTTCCCGGGCCAGCGGAACTGCGGAACTCGTCCCGGTACTTCCGCACCACGTCGAAGACGTCGGCAGGGACGATCTTCCCCCGGATCCGCGGGTGGATGTCCTGGACGATTTTGCGCCACTCCGCCTCGACCGAAGGAGAAATATGAGTTATCTTCAATCCATTTTCAACCATCGCATTCATCTCTTGCTCGTTCAGGTTGCGGATCTCGCGCCGGAGGCGCTCGCTGGCGATCCGAGATACCTCCAGGATCTTCGGCCTCATCTCCTTCGGGATCTTCTCCCAGGCCCTCTTGTCGATAATCGTAGCGCCGGTGAGCGGCGCCCACTTGAGGTCGGCCATGTTCGGGGCGAGAGCAAACCACTGGAAGGCCAGCGCGGCAAGGGGCGTCGCATTGAAGGCATCGATCAGGCCCGTCTGCAGGCCGGGGAGGATGTCCACGATCGAAATCGGCACGGGACGGAACCCCGCTTCCTTGTATAGCTGCGTGAGGGGGACGTCCCCGGCGCCGATGAACAGCTTCATGGCCTTCATCTCCGAGGGATGCGTAAAAGGCTTCCTCGCGAAGAAGTGGACCCACCCCGCGTCCCCCCAGTTGAGTACGACGTACCCCTTCTCCTCCAAGCGCTTCTCCAGCAGAGGGGAGAGCCGGTCGCGGACGTAGTCGAACTCTTCCTCGGAGGCATACATCATCGGCACGTGCAGCCCGTAGAAGGAACGATCGAGAAAAGCCAGCCCCATGCCGGTGATCGCGGCGGCGTGGAGCTGCCCCACCCGCATTTTCCGAAGCATCGCGTCCTCGTCCCCGACCACACCGCCGGGATAGATGCGCAGTTCGACCGCTCCGCCGGAGACCTTCTTCCACTCCTCCCCTATCTCCTGCAGGACGCGGTGCCACGACGACCCTTCCGGGGCGATCGTCGCCAACTTGATGATCGTGGGCCCTGCATACGCCGCGACGCGGAAGAAGAAAAGGAAAAGCAGGCCCGCGGCGCCCGCCGCCGCCCTACTCCAGAAAAAGCTCATCCACCCTCCCTTCGAGCCACCTCGCCCTGCGCTGCGCGATGATATTGGCGAGACGGAACTCCGGGGCCTCTTTCCGCGCGTCGAATGCGAGAGCACGGGAAAGAAGCGTAAGGAACTCCCCCCGGTTCTGCGTTCTGACGGAAACGGTCTCGGCATACGTCACCAGGGGAGATATTTTCCTCCCGCCTCCAAGTTCCATCGACCGGTCGAAGTGGCGCATCGCCTTGTCCAGGGACCCTCCCATCGCCTCCGGGCGGCCTCCCTCGAACCCAACGAAATATTCGTGAATCGCTCCATGGTCGTAATCTTCCTGAAGCGCGAGAGCTCTGCGCATGAGGGATTCGCACCGGGGCAGATCCGCGAGCATGTGGGGGTCGCCCCCCGAGAGCGAGATCTCAAGGCTCCAAGATACGGCGGTCCAGAAAAGCAGGGGGACATCCTCCTTTTCCGCCATCGCAGCCGCTTCCCTCGGGTCGGCGAAAAGCCGTTTATGGAACCCGGGATGGGCGACCTCGAGACCTCTCATGCCGTATTCCTTCGCCCGCTGGAGGAGGCGCCTCGCCCGTTCCTTGCCGGCCGCCGCCCGCTCCGGATCGTTCTCTTCGACCGCGTCCTGCCAGACGAACGCCGTAGCGTACTGCGTGAACCCCCGGCTCAGGGAGCCGAGCAGCTCCTTGTGCCCCGGCTCCTGGGAAAGGAGGTACTCCTCCGCCTTCAGCGCGAAGGGAACCGCCTCCCGCACCAGTTCCGGGTCGTCGTCCGCCGCGAAAATGTGCCCGCCGGACGACATGACGTTCGCCACCCGGTGGACAATGTAGGTCCGGGGGGAGCACCCCCCGGAGAACACCGCAACGAGCAGGACGATCACCGTCGAGAGGGCACAAATCCTACTGTTCGTGGGATGCCTCCTTTCGGGGACCGTTTCCCAGCGCCTCGCTCACCATCTGCCCCAGCTCCCGCCGGCGGAACGGCTTCTGCAGGAAGCCGGAAAACCCCGATGCCACGATCTCCCCGATCCTTCCTTTCTCCTCGTACCCGCTCATCAGGAGCGCCTTGGCGTCAGAGGAGATCCGGCGAATCTCCGAGAATGCCTCCTCCCCCGTCATGCCGGGCATCATCATGTCGAGCAGGACGAGAGCGATCTCTCCGCTCCGCTCCCGGTAGAGATCGGCCGCCTCTCTCCCGTCACGTGCCT
The DNA here is from genome assembly GCA_041557435.1 of Candidatus Deferrimicrobiaceae bacterium. Lineage (GTDB taxonomy): Bacteria > Desulfobacterota > Deferrimicrobia > Deferrimicrobiales > Deferrimicrobiaceae > JBFFGP01. The sequence continues at coordinate 4,825 of JBFFGP010000024.1, forward strand.
CCAGGACGCGGTAGCCATAAGATTCCAGCATGGCGCGGACCATGGCCCTCACATCGTCCTCGTCGTCGGCGATCAGGATGGTGCCCGTCCCGCACAGGGAGAGCGTTTCCCTGTCTTCCTCGACGGGAGACAATTCGGTCGCCGCGAAGAAATAGATTGTGAACGTCGTCCCCCTGCCCACTTCCGAATTCACCCGGATGGTCCCGTCGTGGCCCTCTACGATGCCGCGAACCGCCGCCAGTCCCATGCCGCGGCCGAAGGACTTCGTCGAGAAGAACGGCTCAAAGATCCGCGAGACCTTTTCCGCATCCATGCCGATCCCCGTGTCCGATACCTCGAACACGAGCTTCGTTCCCGGGGAAAAGCCTTCGGACTCGATAGTCCCGGCGGGATGGGAAATGCCGGGGGAAATCTCCTCCACGCGGGTCCGAAGGGTAAGAACTCCTCCATCGGGCATCGCCTCCGCAGCATTCATGCACAGGCTCATGATCACCTGCTTGATCTGGAGGGCATCCGCCAGGATCGTGGGTTCCTCCCCGGCGAGATCGAGACACACCTCCACGGACGGGGGAAGGGCCGCCTTGAGCACCGGGATATCCTCCCGGACGATCCGGTTGATCGACAAGATCTCCGGGGTTTGCTTCCCCTGGCCTGCGTATGCCAGAAGCTGCCGGGTGAGGTCCGCCGCCCGGGTCCCCATCCGATCGATAATGGCAAGATAGCCGGCTGCCTCATCGTTTCCGGCAAGCAGAAGGGAGAGCATCTCCGCCGTCCCGGTGATGGCCAGGAGCAGATTGTTGAATTCGTGCGCCAATCCCCCGGCCAGCATCCCGATCGTCTCCAGTTTCTGGCTCTCGAAGAGGCGTCCTTCCATGATCTTGCGCTCCGTGATATCCCTCGTGATCCGGAGAATCTGGGGAGCATCCCCCCGGCTCCCGGGCACGACCGAGCAGACCGTTTCCACCTCCGTATATCCTCCGTCTTTCCTCCGGAAGCGGTGCTGCATCGTCACCGCGGAGACCTCGCCCGCGGCCAACCGACGGTTCGCTACGCGCATCCCCGCCTGGTCCCCCGGGGGAAGGAAGGCCTCGCTCCCGCAGCCGACCATCTCCTCGGGTCGATACCCGAGCATCCGATGCGCCGCGGGGCTCGCGTAGAGAAATTTCCCGGAGGTATCGTGCAGGGAGATCACGTCGAGGGCGTTGTCGGCGAGAAAGCGGTAGCGAGCCTCGGAGGAACGAAGCTTCTCTTCCATCCTCCTGCGCTCGAGGGCCGCTGACAGGATGGAGGCCACGGCCCCCGCGATGTGCAATCCCTCCCGTCCCCATCTCCGGGGGGAGCCGTACCCGTGGAGGGCGAGCAGGCCGACCAGGCCGGAGCCGAACTTCAGCGGGGCAAGGAGCAGGGACCGCACGGCGTGGGGTTCATGGAGAGCACGGACCGGGTCGTCCGGAGAAAGGGCTAAAATGTCGTCAGCCGCCAGGATCCCGTGGGCGCCAAGATGCGCGAGTACGGCGTCCCAGCGGAGGTCCGGACCATACACCGCCCGGAGGTCCGGGCCTTCCCCGGATCCTGCGGAGTAACGGACCTCCGCACCGCCGCCCCTCTCCCGATACGACACGAGGTAACATGCATCGACATTGCACAGGTCCACGATTTCATGGCAGGTCTCCCCGAGAAGCTCGTCGAGGCCAATCCCCATCGCACAGATCCGCGCAATTTTCGGCACTACCGCTGCGGGAATCTCGAAAGACGACGATTCGACGTCATCCCGAATCCTCCCGCGAAACGGGATCGGATCCCTCAAGGACAACCCCTCCGCTACGAAATACCCCCCAATTTCCCTATTATGTATGAAAGAGGAGGTATTGTTGTCAATAAACCGTGGCGCATCGCATCTAATGGGAAAAAGACTTTGAAATGCCGCCGGGGGAAGGGAGATTTGGATGAGAGGCATACTACGGACATCCGACAGCTTCGTGGACATGGTGCTGCGACTCACGCTTGCCGCCGTCGTCTTCCCGCACGGGGCGCAAAAGGTGCTGGGGTGGTTCGGCGGCCACGGCCTCGAGGGAACGATGGGGTTCCTCACCCAGAAGATGGGAATCCCCTTTCCCTTGGCCGCGCTCGTCATCGCCGCGGAATTCCTCGGTCCCATAGGGCTTGTCTTCGGCATCCTCACCCGGGTGGCCGCGCTCGGAATCTTCTGCGTCATGGCGGGTGCCGTCTGGATGGTCCACTACCCGGTAGGGTTCTTCATGAACTGGTTCGGGTATTATCCGGCGGGAACGGAAGGGTACGAGTACCACCTGCTGGCCCTCGCCCTTTCGTTCGCCGTCTTGGTGCGCGGTGCCGGGATGCTCTCCCTCGACGGGGCAATCGCCGAAAAGAAGGGATCCCGTCCCTCCCTCTTCTGACCCGGGCGGGAGGATCGTTTTTGTTTGCTGCGGGAGGAATTCCTGATTCAATAGGTAATTGGCATGAGCCCTTTATCCCGTCTCGACCTCCTGGATGCCCTTCTGTCCGGCGTAGATGTATTTGTCTTCACCTTACGGCGCGATCGGTTCGATCTCCTCTCGGTAACCGATGGGGTGAAGAGGCTCACCGGATTCGAGTCCCGGGACCTACTGGCCAACCCGGATCGTTTCGTCTCCCGCCTGTCCCCCGGGGGAAGGGAGGAAATGGAACGACTCTGCGCGGATACTGCAGAAGGCGAGATGCCGGTGTGGGAATTCCCCTTCCGTTGCGCAGACGGGAAATCGCGGTGGTTCCGGGCGAAACTATCGGAGGCGACGGGGCCCCCGGGGGATCCCGAAGCCATCATGGGAATCGCCTTCCCCACCGAGGAGGAAAGGAGCGCCCGTCAGGAGGCAACCCAGGGAATATCGATCCTGCAGAACGCCAGCGCAGTGATCTTCTTCGCCGACCTCGAGGGGAAAATCCGGCTGTGGAACGACGCATCCGAACTGTTCTTCGGTTGGACCCGGAAGGAGATGATCGGGTCCGCTATCCACACTCTCTTTCCCGTTCCTCCGGAAGTCATCGACGGGATGATCCGCACGGTCAAGACCGGGAAGATGGTTGTGCAGGAAACCTTGTTGAATACGAAGTCGCGGGGGGAGGTCGACTGCCGGGTGACGGTATCCCGCGTATCCGGAGAAGGGGGCGTCCCGGCCGGCATGGTCGTCACCGTTCTGGGGACGGCGGAACGGAAAGGCCTGGAGAGCCAGCTTCAGCAACTGATCACGCGACTTCGGACGATCGAGCGGGTGAACCGGGTCATCGCGTCGGATTTGGACATCGTGAAGGTCCACGCGCGGATCGCGGGGGAGTTGGAAAAACTGGTCGAATTCGACCGGACCTCCGTGGCCATCTTCGAGGAGGGAAGGGACCCCATCCTCATCCG
>JBFFGP010000025.1:0-8165 GCA_041557435.1 Candidatus Deferrimicrobiaceae bacterium
CGTTCAGGGCGTCGGCCTTCCCTCCGTTCTCCTTGTCCACGACCACCCATCGGATTACCCCGGGAGGCAACCCTTCGCGCAATTCGTAAAATCCCCGAACCGGACGGGTCGTGATCCGCTCCTCGTATGTGATCCCCATGCGCTGGAACCCGAATTCCCGGATGATCCTTTCGAGCGTGCCGTCTGTCGAACCGTCGTTCACCACGATGATCTCCATGCGGGGGAAGCGCAGGCGGGCAAGCGAAGAGAGGGACTCGACGATCGTCGTTTCCTCGTTGTAGGCGGGAACGATGATCGAAAGCGGGGGCGTGAAGGGAGACTCGAATACGATGTCCAGGTCCTCATATGCCCGTCCCCGCAGCTGACGACGGACCTCCCGGAACGCGACGATCACGAAGGCCAGCTGAATGCTGTTGTACAGGAAGAAATACAGGATCAGGATTGCGCTCAATCCCTGGAGAGATAAATAGGCCCAGCTCATGTCAGGACGGGTCCCGGGTCCGGAGAACGGACTTGGCCTCGTTTCGAACGTGGACGTCCGGATCGTTGGCCAACACTCTGGCCGCCCGTTCGGCGGAATCCCGGGACAGGACCTGCAGGACCCGGAACGCCGTGGTCCGCCGCTTCGGATCCGGGGATTCCCGGACCGCCGATTCCGCCTCCTCGGGAGGAAACAACTCTCGCAGGAAGTTTGCGGTCGCGGGATAGGCGAGCACGTCCGGAGGGGCCAGGTCTCCGAGGAGGAGGCCGCAGGCAGCCCAGACGGGGCGAAGCTCCTCGGGCTCGTCGGCGATCGACTGGATCCGAAGGCGGGCCGTTCTCGTCCCCATCCGGAACAACGCAACCGCTGCGCGCTGCCGCACGAAGGAGTCAGGGTCCGCGAGCATGTTCTCCATCACCTTCTCCCACTCCGGCGCCCGTAACCGGGACAGCGCGTTGACCGCCGCCGCCCGTACCCTCCCGTTCGGATCCGACAGGGATGCTCTCAGGAACCGGGAGACCGTTCCCATCCGGTACTTCGCAAGAGCGCCCACGGCGGCGGCGCGAACATCTCCTTCTTCGTCCTCGAGGTAGCGCAGAAGCAACCGCATCGCCCCTCCCCGGCGGGTCTTCCCCAGCAGCCAGACCATGCCGAGTTTGCGCGTTTTGGTCGACGGGATCTCCCCCATGAGTTCTTCGACACGCTTGGGGTCGCGCCCCATATGCCTGGAGAGGGAAGAGGTCACCGCTTCCCTCAGCGCGCGGTCCGGTGTGTCGAGGGAATGGACGAGAGCCTCCATCGCCTCCGGAAATTCCATCTCCCCGAGGATCCATGCCGCCTTCACCCGAATATCGGGGTACGGGTCCATCAGGGCGCTGCCGATTACTCTCGCCACTTCGGAATCCCGGCGGATGGCGAGGAGAAGATCCAGTGCGCTTGCGCGCACATCCGGAGAAGGGTCGTTCTTCAGGATCGCCATCACGGCGGTATAGGACTGGCCTGTGGCCACCACCTTGCAGATTTCCAGGGCGCGGACGCGTTCTCCGGCGGTAAGCGCCTCACGGGCCTGCTGCACCAGATCCTTTTCCAGGGCAAAACGGCTCCCTCCCAGGAAGAGGCGGGCTTCCATCATGTTCTGGCGCAATGATTCTTCCACCACCTTGGCGATGAGGAAATCCGGTGAGTCCCGGACGAAAACTTCCCTTGCTTTCCCGCACAGTTCCTCGTCGAGGGAAAAATTCCGAATCACCGGGATCAATTCCGGGTCGTTCTCGAGAGACAGCGCCATCGCCGCTCCGGCGCGAACCAATGGATCCGTGTCCCGTCCAAGGACGAGAAGGGTGTCCCGGTAGTTCGCGTCCCCGGAAATTCCGAGAGCCAGTGCAACGTGGAATCGCACACCTTCATGTGGATCGACCGCGAGACTCTTCGCCAACGAGAGGAGTTCCCTATTCTTTATGACTGCCGCAACGATGACCGCATTCTCGCGCACGCGATCATCGGGGTCCTTTATCGGTCCCTCCAGAAGATCTCCCACTTCGTCCGCGCCGAACCCGCGGAGGGCGTAAGTGGCGTATCCGCGAAGCAAGGGGTCCGGCACCCCCAGATACTCCGAGACAAAAGAGAGGCGCCCCTCCCCCGTACCCCGGGATGCCGCCTCGAGCAGCACCATGACCTGCTCGCGGGACAAATCCTTCGGAGCACGGGCGAGAAGATCCGAAAACGGTCCTTTGTGGCAACACGTGGTGGCCACGACCAAAGCTTCCACCAGACGATCCGAAGCCCCTCTCGACGCACGCAGGATCGCGTCGATCGATGCATCTCCCCCCACGGAAGACAGCGCCATGGCAGCCTCCAGGCGCACTTCCTCCGAGGGATCGAGGAGCTGTTGGCGCACTATCGGCTCGCAACCGGACATTTTCCTTAGTTTGACAGCCCGCAACGCCTCGGCGCGGACGTCCGGGGAAGGATCGCCGAGCAGGGCCTCGACGGGGGTGTCCCCCGATTCTCCTTCCAGCTGCGAAACCACCCGACAGACCGCCTTTCTCGTCTCCGGTATGGGATCCTTGAGCAGGAGGAGAAGATCCTCTGCGTGCTCTTCGGCCCCGAGTAGGGAGAGGGCTTCGACGGACGCGCGGCGGACCCAGTCGGCGGAGTCGCGAAGACACGCGAGGATATCCGGGATCGCTTCCCGGTACCGGATATTTCCCAGCGCCTCCACGATCCGGGAACGAAGGGACCAGTCCTTGCTCTCCGCAAGGACGGCCCGCAGAACGGGGCCCGCCGAGGCGTCCCCGATATCGCCGGCAAGCCGGACGAGAATTTTCTGACCACCCTCCTTCGTCTCCCGGATGCTACCGAAGAGAACTTCCGTGACCCCCGCCTTGCCGACCAGCAACAGGACCCTGAATATGTCGGGGCGGAATCCCTCACGCTCCAGCACGGCGATGCCCTCCCGCACGTATCCCATCCGCTCGAGCGCCATGGCGGCGCGATGGCGTACCTCCTCGTCGTCATCCTCCAGGGCAACAAGCAGTGCCCCGGAGGAGCTCTGCCCGATCTGCTCGAGGGCCTCGATCGCCCGGATCCTCACCCACCACTCCGGATCCTTGAGGACGTGGATCAGGTGATCGATCACCTTCGGGTGGCCGATTGCCCCCAGCGACTGCGCCACGCGCGTGCGGACATAGGGAATCGGGTCCGACAGGAGCATCTCCAGGAGCCGTTCCACCGCACGGACGTCGCCGACCTTGCCGAGCCCGCCGGCGGCTTTGGCGCGCACTTCCGGGCTGACATCGCCGAGGGACTCGATCAGGGGAATCGCCGCCCGTCGGTCGCCGAGCCACCCGAGGATCTCCGCTGCCCACATCCGGCGGACATCGCTTTCGAGGTTCCTGAGTTCGGCAATGAGGGGAGGGACCGCATCCTCGCCGAACATGACAATGATCTCCGCGATTCTCGGGGGAAGGGAGGCTTCGGGAAATCCGAGGGCCTCGATGAGACCCGGGAGCGCACGGGGGTCGCGTATCCGCCCGAGAGCCCGCAACGCCGCCCCCCGGACATCCTCGTCCTCGTCCTTCATGTCCCGGATCACCCGCAAAAGGACGGGAACTGCCCTGGGCGAGCCCATGCGGCCGAGCCTCTCCGCCGCCCTCGCCCTGTCCTCCCACTTCGGCGATTGCTCGACCTCTTCTATGTAACGGTTGGTTATCGCCAGATCCTCGTAGGCCCTGACGAGAAAGGATATCGTTTCCGGCGAGACCTCCTCGCGAGCCCGATCCAGGATCGCCTCGCGCACCTCGGGATCCGGCACCACCGCCAGCTGACGGAAAGCCGCCTCGAATTCATCGGGGGATGTTGCGCGAAGACGGACTATGAGTTCCTCATATCTGCCAAGCTCACGGGCAAACTTCCCTTCCCTCCGCGCTCGGAGCCACTCGCGGCCGAAGAGAAGAAAGGATAACACCACCAATGTGAGGAGCAGAACGATCGTGATTGCGACGAGCAAATAGAAGGCCATTTAGTCCAACTTCACCGGTACGCTACCGTCTGCCATTCGAATGGGGAATCGCTCCCGGGTTGTCCCCACGTATCCCCGAATCAGCGGGAGCACTCGCCTCCCGTACTCCGGATCTTCTCGATTGCATGCGGCAACACCGGAAGTATCACTTCCAGATTCTCCCTGGCCCCTTCGGGGATCCCCGGCAGGTTCACGATGAGCGTCCCGCGGCGAACCCCGACGACCGCCCTCGAGAGCATGGCCGTGCTGACTCTCCTCTGGCTATCGGCGCGCATCGCCTCCGCCATCCCCGGGATCTCCCGGTCGATCACCTCCCACGTGGCTTCGGGGGTCACGTCTCGAGGATCGACGCCGGTCCCGCCCGTCGTGACGACGAGGTCGAGGACGAGGACATCGGAGAAATGACAGAGGGTGCGGGAGATGATCACCTTCTCGTCCGGGATGATCACCTGCTGCTCCACCGAGGCGGGGAGGCGAACCAGAAGGTTTGCGACCGCGGGGCCCGATGCGTCGTTACGCTCCTTTCGGAAGGATCGGTCCGAAACCGTCACCACTGCGGCACGAATCATATCCGATTCCCTGTCATTTCCCGCAAGGAGGGATCCCCCGCTTCGTATCCGCCCGGTCTCGATGGACGCCGGTGGTCACTTCTCTCCGGGAAGGGCCGACGGGTGCCACCCGGCGTGCTCCACGAGATCGCCCAGAGCCACCATCCCGCCACGAAGAGCGCGGGCGAACACCCCTTTCCGGGGCGTCACGCAATCCCCTGCCTGGATATAGATGGCGCACCGGTCGTGGCACTCCTTTCCCACCTGGGTAATCTCGAGCAACGCCTCTCCGACCCGCACTCTCTCCCCTACGCGAATAGCCGGGATGTCCACCCCCTCCCCGGTCACGTTTTCCGCGAAATCCCCCGGTCCCACGTCCAGTCCCATCTTCCGCCTTTTTTCAATGCTCTCCCGGGCGAGAAGGCTTATCTGGCGACCCCCCCGGCCCGGCGTGCGCATCGACGGAAACCGCGACGACTCTTCCTCCATATCCCTTCATGATTATTTGAGGATGTTCGACTTGAAGATGAGTTTTTCGTTGTCCTCCCCGTCGTCGGGGAAGCTGGCGTGCCCGAAGCGTACATCGACCTTGATATTCTTCATGCTTTTCCGAATCTCCTCCACCTCGTCGATGATCGCCTTCTTGATCCGGGGAATCGCGCTCATCTGCCCGTCTTCCGCCTCCGGGAGGATCATCCCGAACTTCCACTCGCTGATGCGGGAAACGACGTCGTATCCCCGGAGGGTTGGCCGTATGACCTTCGCCAGCCTCTTGACCACCCATTCCTCCCTGTCCACGGCGGTGAACTCCCGCTCGGGGATCCGGGGGGTGATCTCGCAGATCATGAGAACGAGCCTGCGCCGGAAGCGCCGCGCGCGGCTCAACTCGTGGAGCATTCGGGACTGGAAATATTGAAGGGTCGGCAGACCGGTCGATTCGTCGAGGTTCTTGAGCTTCTCGTTTCTCTCGAAGACGATCGCGTTCCCGATGGCCTTTTCGACGTACCGGATATACTTCTCGAACGTTCCCATGTCGTCGCTGTTGAAGGACGCCGGATAAAACGTCTTGTGCGGGAACTTGTCGAACATGGAGACGGTGCCGATGATCTCCCCGTCGCGGATCAGGGGAAGCATGATCATGGTGCGCGCCACGCCGGCGAACTCTCTCCACGGTTCCTCGTCGGCCGTGTCCCGGACAAGCACGGAAGGCTTTCCCCTCAGGATCTCGGTGACTCCTTTCTTGTCCATCCGGAAGAGGTCCTGCTGGTCCGTTTCCGCTTTCATGCCGTAGAACTCCCGGATCCCGTATTTGCCGGTCTGGGGGTCGAGCAGGCGAAGGACACACGACTCCGCCTCCATGATGAGGGACGCCGAGGTTGCGACGAGTTTCAGGAGGCGGGAGAGGTCCAGCGTGGAGATGATGTTGATGCCGGCCTCGTTGATCGCGGCGATCTTCGTCATCCGCTGGGCCGTGGTTTCCTCCCGGAGGGACACCCCTACCGTATCGGAGAGGAGGAGCACCGCCTCTTCCAGGGCTCCTACCCTCTCCGTGGCTACTCCGTCCTGGGACACGGACTGGATCACGAGGACCCCGAGGGGCTCGTCGGCGGATATGAGCGGGAAGAAGAACATCTCACCATGGAAACGGCTATCCGTCGGCCGATGGGATTCGCGGAGCGTGATGGACCTCCTTTCGCGCAGGGCCAGATCCTCGATCGTTCCCGTCGAGGAATGGTGAACGACCTGTGCTGACGGGGATACGCGAAGCGTGGTCGTTCTCAGATAGAAATCTTCGGTGTCCCTGTCGAAGAGGAGAACCGAGGATACCGCGCCGGGGAGAAAATCCCCCGCCGCCTGGCAAAATTCCCGAAGCTTTTCCTCGATCGGCTTCCCGGATCGTAAGATTTCCCCCGCTTTTCTCAAAAAGTCGGCCGGCATGTCACTCCCGTCCCTTCTCCAGGGAAACGCGAATGCGGATGCGCAGGGGATTCCCTTCCGCGTCAAGGAACACCGCGGGCAGCACGGCATGCCCTTCCTGCGAAACGAACACATCCTCGAACTTCAGGAAAGTAAGCCCCTCTCCCTCAACCCCCATGGAAACACCGAGTCGCGTGGCCTGTGGGGGGGGAGGATCGTCAAACGTCTCGGGAATCTCGATTTCGATCTCTTCGGGCAGGTCGGCCGGCGGGGAAGGCGATTCCTCCGCCGCCGGTCCTTCCTCCTTCCCCTCCTCTTCCCCGACGGGAATTTCCCGGGGGAACGGTTCGGGGGAGACTTCCCGCGGCGGGATGATCAACTCCACCCCCTCCGGAATCTCCGTTGTCTCGGGGATCTCCCGGATCTCGGGGATCTCCTCGAATTCGGAGATCTCCTCCAGCAGCTCCGCCGCCTCCGGTTGAGGTTTCTCCTCTTCGGCCAGATCCGCGATCACCCCGAACTCGGTCTCTTCGGCCATATCCCCCGGCAGGAGGAGGGACTTGCGAAGGTGGGAAAACACGAGGCGCGAGATGGCCACCAGCGTCTCGGTCACCCCAGTGCCATCCTTGGCGATCCCTTCGAAAACGGGAACGTTCCGGACGTTCAGCTGCGTATTCATCTCCTCCGCGGACGCGATATTCTTGAGGTCGCGCTTGTTGTACTGCAGCACGAAGGGAAGTTCCTCGAGCTTCTTGCCGTAGGTGGCGAGATTGTCCTGCAGGTTCTTCAGGCTCTCGATGTTGCTGCTCATCATCTCGACCTGGGAATCCGCCACGAAGACCACGCCGTCTACCCCCTGGAGGACGAGCCGCCTCGTGGCGTTGTAGAAGACCTGGCCGGGCACCGTGTAAAGGTGAAACCGCACCTTGAATCCCTTGATCTGTCCGAGGTCCACCGGCAGGAAGTCGAAAAAGAGCGTGCGATCGGTCTCGGTGGGAAGGGAGATCAGCCTCCCCTTCTGGTCCGGCCTGAGCAGGTGATGGACCATTTCGATATTCGTGGTCTTGCCGGAAAGGCCCGGGCCGTAATACACGATCTTTGCACTTAACTCTCTTGTGGCATAGTTGAAAAGCGCCATCCGGTGTCTCCTACTTTCGATTCAGGATCACGCGCCTCTTTGCTTCCCGGCGGATGATCAGCGATATATTCCGGTTACGGGACAGGATTTTCAGATCGCCTATGGGGAGGTGCCCGAGGAACCGCATGGCGACGGCGGGGGGGGTCCTCGGATTCGAAACCAGGAGCACCTTCACCCGGAGGTTCTTTGACCATTCCCGGTTTTCTGCGATGGCGCGGAGGACCTCGTCATTGGTTTGGGCGGACCCGGCGTACGCGACTACGTCGGACTCGGAGATCCGGGGGCTGTTCACCACCGCCCGGGCGACCATGCTGCTCGGATCCCGGGACAGGATCTGCCGGACTTCCTTGTTCCCTTTTCCGGCCAACTCCACCTTCAGCGGTACCGTAAGTTTGGTGATATACGACTGCAGGGATCCCCGCACGGCATCGCCTACCGGCTGATCCTCCGTCAGGCTTACCCGTACCTTTCGCGCCTCGTCGCCCATCATTCCTCCACTTCTTCCCCCATCTCCTTCTTGGACTGGGAAATAATCTTCTCCGCGATCGCGGCGGGCACTTC
>JBFFGP010000026.1:0-8160 GCA_041557435.1 Candidatus Deferrimicrobiaceae bacterium
GCCCGACCCCTTGCCGCAAGGCCAACACAGCCTCGGGGACCTGGTATTCCAAAAAGGGGTCCCCGCCCCGGTCCCGTATCGCCCGGATGCGGGCCGTCACCACCGGGTCGGTCGGCGGGGAGAAGGGGAGCTTGTCAATCACCACACACCGAAGCGACTCTCCGGGAACATCGATCCCCTCCCAGAACGTCCCGGTGCCGACCAGGACCGCATCGGCATCCTCCCGAAACGTCCGGAGCAGATGCGTGCGCGGGGCCTCCCCCTGAACGAGCAGCGGGTGGGGAAATGCGTCTCGCAATACCTCCACCAGCGCGCCCAGCGTCCGGTAACTCGTGCAGAGAATGAGCCCACCGCCGCCGGATAGACCCATGATCTCCGCTGTTTCCCTTGCGGCAGAGGCCGGGAATGCATCCTCGCCAGGGTCGGGTAGGCCCACCGGCACGTAAACCAGCGCTTTTCCTGCGAAGTCAAATTCATTATCCACAATCAGTTCCTTCGCATCAACCTCGGCCAGACCGACCCGTTCCCGGATATAGGAAAGGGTCCCGGAAACCGAGAGGGTCGCAGACGTCAGGAGCACCGGGAACCCTCCTCTCCACAACCCGTCGGCGAGGAACGGCTGGATCTCGACGGGAGTGCTGTGAAGCGTCACCTGGTTACCCCGGCGTTCGCCCCATGACACGGCGGTCGCCGGGTCCGCTCCGTGGAGGGATTCGAAGTCCCCCGCGAAGGAGTCCACCCTGCGCAGGAGGATCTCCGCATCCCCCGTCGTGTCCGCGCCCGGGGACAGGGACAACGGCGCGGCGGAAATTGCCCGGGACAGGTCCTCCCCCGTCCGCAGGAGATCCGCGGAGAGCCGGTCGAAGGTCCGGTCCGTACCCGGCCGGGGGAGAAAGAATCTTCCCTCTCCGCTCCCTGCCGCGCGGAACATCATATCGGCGGCCCTCCGAAACTCCTCAGCGGCGGGAGGGACAAGCCGCCATGCCTGCTCGTCCCTATCCGCTGCGCGCCTCAGATCCCGGACTAATTCCAGCGCACGGCCGAACGAGACGGACACTCCGAAGAAGGAGGAGGCAGTCTCCTCGATGCCGTGCGCCTCGTCGAAGATCGCAGCGTCGGCCAAGGGGAGGACTTCCCCCCCCCGTTCCCATCCCCCCCTTCCGGCCGCGTCCGGACCCCCTTCCTTCTTCCTCCGGATCGCAAGGTCGGCAAAGTAGAGATGGTGGTTCACCACGACCAGGTCCGCCGACTGGGCAAGGCGGCGGGCATCCGTGAGGAAGCACCGATCGATTTCCTGGCAGGAAGAGGTGTCGCAGGTTTCGCTCCGGGCGTTGACTTCCGACCAGGCGTGGAAGTCGTCAGGGATTCCCGGGCACTCGGAGATGTCGCCGGTCCGCGTCGTTTCGGCGAACCGGCACATGGTCTCATAGTACCCCGCCTCCCCCGGGAACTCGAAGAGCGGCTCGGCGGCGAAGCGCTTCCACCGACGGCGGCAGAGATAATTCCCGCGGCCTTTCAGCACGACACAAGAAAAGGATGCCCGCAACACCTCCCGAACGAGGGGGACGTCATTTTCCACGATCTGCTGCTGGAGCGTTTTCGTCCCCGTGGAGACGACCGTCTTTTGGCCCGACAGGATGGAGGGGATCAGATAGGCAAGCGTTTTCCCGCTACCCGTCCCCGCCTCCGCCATCAGGATCTCCCCGCGGGCCAAGGCATCCGCCCATGCCATGGCAAGCCGCAATTGGCCGGGCCGGAACTCGAAACCGGTAAGCGCGCGGGCCAGCGGACCTCCTGCCGCGAACGCTTCCCTCACCTCTTCCTCAAACCTGCTCCGCATCTGGGAAACGCCTTACGGTTCCTGGACCGGGACGAAGTTCCCGAGTTCCACTTGCAAGAGGGAAACCTTCCGGCGCATCTCCCCGGCTGGGCCGAACTGGAACGTTCCGGTCACCCCCCGGAACGTCCTGAGCAGAGGAATCCTCTCGCGGGTTTGCTCCCCCGCCGGGCGCGTATCCCTCTCCGTCTCGAGACGATACGATTCCTCCAGGAGGAGTGCTGCGTCGTACCCCAACGCCTCGAATCGGGTGGGGATGAGTTCCAGCGTTTCCTGGCATTCCTGTCGGAATTTCTCTCCCAGAAATCCCGGAACCGCCCCGGCGTAGCCCACGGAGAACACGGAATGGTTCACGGCCTCCCCGGCCTTTTGCAACAGTTCCACGTTGTTCCACCCCGAAAACCCTGCCAGGGGGAGGTACACGTTGTAGAACCTAAGCTGGGAGGCGAGAAGAAAGACTCTCTCCCATCTGTCCGCAATGATGATCGCATCTTGGGGCAGCTTCATCGCCACTTCCTTATCCTTCTTCCTGGACGCGCGCTTGAAGGCGGCGCGTCCCACCGCCTTGCGGATCGCGTCGGTGAAATCACTGGTTTCCGGTTTGTAGGATACCCCTATCCCCACCCGGACGCCCGCCTCCCCGGCGACAAAAGCCACCGCGTCCCGGAACCCGCGGCCGTAACCGTTATCTGGATAGAAAAGAATCAGGTCGTCCCTCCCGGACCTCGCCAGATGGGAAAGCACCGCGGAGCCCTCCTGCTGCGGGGTGAGCCCGAAACTGTAGAGGAAGGGCTTTTCCGGGATTTTCTTCTGCCCCAGGTAAAGGACCGGCGGAGAGAACTGGTCGAATACGATGCTGACGGAATATCCCTCCTCCCCCGTGAGCGGACCGATGAACCCGATTACAGCCGGGTCGGAGGAGGCAGCGGCGAATTCGGCGCGGGCCCTCTCGGGCTCACCCTCCGTATCCGTCCAGCGCAGAACCGGCGCCATAAGTTCCGTCTCCAGCCCGCGGGACTGGCGAAGAGCCACCTCCGCCCCGGAGAGCACGGCGAACCCTAATCCCGCGTACTTTCCGCTCAGCGGGACAAGCCCCACGATCTTCGGACGATATTCGAGGATCCTTTCCAGCCGGTACAGTTGCCGGGATGCTTCCACTCCCCACACACCGCCGCCGCGGGAGGCCTTCTCCAGAGCGTAGGCCCCCATGCCGGTGAATCCTTTCCGGATGGCCACCTGGCCAAGACGAAGGTAGAGAAGGTTCCGCACCGCGGAATCCTCCGCCGACTCCGCGGCCTCCCGGAGCGCCCCGATGCTCCTCAGCCCGTCGATCAGGGCGTCCCGCTCGCGCCGGAACCGCAAGGCGCTCACGGGGTCGGCCTCGGAAGCGGCGATCGCCTGGCGGTATTCGGACAACGCGAGGGATATCCTCCCGTCCCGCCCGTCCGCGCGGGCCATCTCGGCTAGCAGATCCGGCGGCTCCGCTTGGATATATCCCTGGGTCAGCAGGTACGCTGCGACCTGGCGTGCCTCCGTTCCCCATCCCAACTGCCGGTAGATCCGGAACTTCAGATCCATCGAGGAGAGCGCAAGATACCGCGCCCTGGTCAAAAGTACCGCCTTTTCCACCGCATCGAGAGCCTGCTTGAGTTCCCGCCTCACCAGCAGAAGCTCTGCGACTCTCATCCAGACAAAACCCTTACGCTCGTCGTCGGAAAAGTCGTAACCGAGAGCGAGAAACTGGGAGAGGGCCTTGTCTGCGTGCCCGTATTGGAATTCCGTCTCGGCCCGCCAGAGTCGGCGAAGAGGGACGGTGCCCTTATCCGACCCTGCCATGGTACCTGTCGACCCGCTCGGGCGCAGGACCGGCACCGTATCGGAAAGCGGTCCCAGAAGAGGCGGAGGTGCCTGTCCAACCGTCGGCAAGGCGAAAAGAAGCGCGATGAGGAAGAACACCGTAGATGCTCGGCGGGCTCGATGCTTCAGGTCGGTCGTGACAATCGAAACCGACCCGCTGCAAAGCCCGGCGTGGCCGTCGCTCAACCGAAGATCTCCTTGACCTTTTCGAAAAAGGTCCGCGAGGCGGGCCCCGGGGATTCCTCGGAAATATGCTGGAACTCGGTCAGCAGCTCCTTTTGCCTTTTCGTCAGTTTCTTCGGCACGTCGATCACGATGCGCACCACGAGATTCCCCCTCCGGTGGGAATTGATGACCGTGACTCCCTCGCCCCGGAGGACGAACTCACGGGCGGACGGCGTCCCCGAGGGGATTACGAGCTTCTTCTTTCCTCCAAGCGTGGGCACGTCGATCTCGCTTCCGAGGGCCGCCTGAGAGAAGGTGATCGGCACCTCGCAGAACAGATCCGGTCCGTTCCGCGTGAAGAAAGGGTGTTCCTTGACGGAGATCACAACGTAGAGGTCTCCCGCAGACGCACCTCCCCGCCCTGCCTCCCCCTCTCCCCGGAGTTTCAGTCGGGTCTCGTTGTCCACTCCCGGAGGGATCTTCATCTTGAGCGGTCTCTTCTCCTGCACGGTCCCGCTTCCGGCGCACGTACGACAATGCTCCTTGATCACTTCACCGGTACCGCGACACCTCCCGCACGTCCGGGAGAGCGAGAAGAACCCCTGCTGGACGGTCACCTGTCCCCGTCCGTTGCACGCACCGCACTTCTCCGGTTGGGTCCCCTTCTTCGCCCCCGTCCCGGAGCACTCCTGGCAAGACCCCGTCCGGGGGACCACGATATCCTTCTCGGCCCCGAAGACCGCTTCCTCGAACGTGACGGTGAGGTTATACCTCAGGTCCCCCCCTCGGCGGGACCGGTCGCGGAATCCGCCGAAAACGGACCCGAACCCGAAGAAATCGTTGAGGATGTCTTCCACGCCTCCGAAGCCGAACCCCCCGAACCCCTCGAAGCCCTGGCCGGACGGCGCCGAGTGGCCGTACAGATCGTATTGCTCACGCCTCTGCGGGTCCGACAGGACGGAGTAGGCCTCGTTGGCTTCCTTGAAACGCTCTTCGGATTCCTTGTTCCCCGGGTTCCGGTCCGGGTGGTATTCCAGGGCAAGCTTCCGGTAGACTTTTTTCAAGTCCTCGAGGGTGCAGTTTCTCTCCACGCCGAGAATCTCGTAATAATCACGCCTCGCCATCTGCGCTCCCTCGCTCGAAATCCCCGGGCCCCTCGTCGCCTTCCCGGCCAAGCAGTTCGTCCTCCGTCGCACCTTGCGCCACGGTCACCTGCGCGGGCCTAAGAAGACGGCCGTTCAGAAGATATCCCTTGCGGCTTTCGGCCAGGACCGTTCCCTCGGGCTTCTCCTCATAGCAGACCTTGGCGATTGCCTCGTGCAGGGTCGGGTCGAACGGCTTACCGATGGCTACGATCTGCTCCACCCCGAACTTTCGGAGCTCGGCGATTGCCTGTTCGTACGTCATCTGCACTCCGGAGAGGAGGGCAGTAGCCGTTTCGTCGGCGGGAGACTGGGACATCGCCCTTTCCAGGTTGTCCAGGAAGGGAAGGATCGCGTGGAGGATCCGCTCATTGCCAAACGCGACGATCGCCTCCTTCTCCCTGGCCACACGCTTGCGGTAGTTATCGAACTCCGCCGCGAGGTAAGCAAGCTGGCTCTTCACCCGGACGAGTTCGTCCTCCTCCTGTTCGAGGAAATCCTCCTCCCCCGGCATCTCCGCCCCCGGGGGGACCTCCTCCCCGGCAGGCTCACCGCTTCTCTGCGCAGGATCCTTTTCCTTATCCGTCATATCCGCTCCCTTTCGATGAGTGGCATTTCTCTAACCGCCAATCCGCTTGCGGGAATTCGAGCGCGCTACCGGTGTTCCAGAATGGAGCTCAGGAGACTGGCCGTGTACTCCACGAGGGGGATGACCCGCGAGTAATCCATGCGAACCGGGCCGATAAGCCCGATGCTCCCCATTGCGGATTCCCCCTGGTGGTATCCCGAGGAAACCACCGAGATGTCCGGCAATCCCTCCACCGGGTTCTCGGTGCCGATGGAGACCTGGATCGCCTCGCTCTCCAGCGCGGAGTCGAGAAGCCGCAGGATGACATTCTTCTCCTCGAAAGCGTGGAGAATCCGCTTGAGCTTCTGGACGTCCTCGACGAACTCCGGCTGCTCGAGGATGTTGGCCCTGCCTTCTATGTAGACTTCGCCGGGATGGGATTCGGCGAGCGCCTTGGAACCAAGCATCAGTGCCTTGCGCATCAGGCGGTCGTAGCGCGCCTTTTCTTTCCTCATCTCGTTCATGATCCTCATCCGAAGCTGGGGAAGGGTAAGTCCCACCGCCATCTCGTTCAGGTAGCTGTTGATCTTCTCGAGTTCGTCGGTCGCCAAGCCCGGCTCGTCCTCGATGAGGCGGTGCTGGACCCAGCCGCCCTGGAGCACGGCCACCAGGAGGATCTTATCGGTCGACGCCCGGAGCAGACTTATCGACCTTAGCGCCTGGTGCGAGAACCGGGAGATGACTACCACGCAGGCATGCCGGGAGAGGTTCGACAGGAGCCGGCTTGCATGGCGCACCACCTCGTCCGCACCGACTACCCCCTCCCCCGTCACCTTCTGGAGCAGGTCGCGATCGGAACTGGCCAGCTGCCGCCTTGCCAGGAGGTAGTTCACGTAGTACCGGAAGCCCGTGCCGGTGGGGATGCGTCCCGCTGACGTGTGGGGCTGACAGAGATACCCCATCTCCTCCAAGTCCGCCATGATGTTCCGGATCGTGGCGGGCGAGAGGGCCTGACTCATCTTCTTGGATATGGTGCGCGAGCCGACGGGCTCCGCCGTTTCGATATAATCCTCGACGACGAGGCGAAGCACCTGGGCCCCGCGGTCGTCCAGCACCGCCGTCATTTCTCCCTTCCGGGGGAGCGAATTAGCACTCGATCAGGCAGAGTGCTAATTCTCAATGTATCAATCCGTCCCGACCGGTGTCAAGGCGGGACGACCCCTTGGGAGTTCACCGTGTTCCCTGCCGCCCGTGGGCGATCACGCCGATTGCGATATCCGCCACGTTCGTTCCGGTCGGGCCGGTCCGGAGCAGGTCGTTGATCTCCGACAGAAGAACGTAGGAGTTGTTGTCGCTGAGGTGGGCCCGCGGGGATAGACCCAGAGTCCGGGAACGGGCGCTGGAGATTCCGTAGGCGAACCCCCCCGCCGCGTCCGTAACGCCGTCGATCCCGTCCGTGGACCCACAGAGGACCGCCATCTCCTCCGCGCCGTCCAAGGAGATCGCGGCGGCCAGGGCGAATTCCTGGCACCGCCCCCCCTTTCCCTTCCCGGTAACCGTCACGGTCATCTCTCCGCCCGCGAGGAGAAGGACCGTTTGCCCCGGCGAAGTCCTGTCCGACACCTTCCGCATTTCCGAGACGAAGCCGCGCGCGCATTCGCGGGCCTCCCCCCGGAGAAATCCCGGCATGGTGCGGACCTTCGCCGCGCGGTCGCTCCTTGCCGCTTCGGCCGCCGCCTCGAGTGCTGTCCGGTTGGACGCAAGAACGACCGTTGTCACTCCCCCGAAGACCGGGTTTCCCGGCTTGAGGGTCTCGGGGAACCCTCCGGCGGCGCCCGACTCGAGATGATCGAGAACGGAAGCCGGGACTATCGGAAGGACTTTGCGCCGTTTGAGAACGTGGAGGGCATCCCGGTAGGTGGTGGGGTCGGGGGAAAACGGTCCGGAGGCAACGTCGGCGGGATCATTCCCGGGCACGTTGGATAGAATGAGCACCCACACGCGAGCGGGGTAGGCAGCCTCCGCCATTCTGCCCCCCTTCACCAGGGAGATATGTCTCCTTACCGTGTTGATCTCTCCGATGTCCGCGCCCGAGCGAAGCAGAAACCGGAGGACGCGCTCCTTTTCACCGACAGAGATGTTCCCCGGCGTCGCGGAGATCATGGCGGAGCCGCCGCCGGAAAGGAGGGCGATAACGAGGTCCTCTTTCAGCGCTCCCGACATGAGGTCCATCATGCGCTGGGTGGCCTCTCTGCTTCCCTCGTCGGGGATGGGATGCCCGGCCTCAAGAAACCGGACCGGCCCGCATTCCCCACCGGCCCCCTGCGGAACGGCGAGAATTCCTTCCGTCACCCTGTCACCTACGTCCCGGGCGATCGCCTCCCCCATCCCTCTGGCGGCCTTCCCGCCGCCGACCACGTAGAGATTCTGGATTTCATCCCAGCGGGCAGTGGCGGACACTCCTCCCCAATGAAGAGAGATCCCCTCCTCCCCACTCCGCAAGGCTTTACGAATCAGCATGTCCGGGTTCACAGCCGCCACGGCCTCGCGGAATATCCTCTCCATGTAGGCCTTGGCAAGGGGGTTCACGC